>JBBTBY010000160.1 GCA_038043445.1 Spirochaetota bacterium | reverse complement strand
ATCCATTGCCGTCCACGGAGTTATAAAAATCGTACACGTTCGATCCCCCGACATTGGCTAACGACGCGCTTAATCCAGCTGCGTAGGACTCGCCATAGCTTTTGTACATTGGGGCGATCACACCGAGCGGTTTCAGTATCACAGCGCTATTGCCATTACCATCTGTACCGGTAAAAAACGCATTCCCATCGGAACTATAGTAATTACTATTCCCGTTGCTCGATGTCGACACAGCCGTGGTTTTTGCACCGCCGCCCCAGGCGCTTTGACGCCAGATGTAGAATGCCTGCGCATTGCATATGTTCAGCGATATGAAGAGCACCGCGATGATGTAAAAAAGGGACCGGGGGGATGTTCTCCCCCCGGTTTGGTCATAGGAGGTATTATTCTGCAAACGCTTGAACATACGCACGCGTATGCGCAAACGATCACATTCCACGGTAAGTAAGAACGATGCGGCCATTACTTTCCCCGGTATCGTTGATGCTGCTATCAGGATAGGCATACGGCGGGGAACGCGCAATAGTGCGAAAGGATATTATATCTGCTGGCCGGATAATCCGAATGGATTAGTGTCGAGCGGTGATGCTAGAGCGCGGAAAGGAGCTTTTTTACCAGCTTTGATTTCGAATTTACACCGAATTTCCGGTAAATACTGATGGAGTGGACTTTCGCCGTCGGCTCCGCTATACCGTATTTATCGGCGATATCGCGGTTCGATACACCATTAAGCAGATCGATAAGTATCTGCTCTTCGCGTTTGGTCAGCCCATACGGGGCGAGCACTTCCGGATGGTTCTCGAGGTCCAGGAATTCCGATTTCACGATGCGCTCGAGCATGTCTTCGGCGTTCTTCCGCGCTTCTATCTCCTCGCGGAGATTCCTGTTCACGGCGATAAGCTCTTTCGTACGCTCATCAACCATGGCTTCAAGTTTCGTGTTGTACTCGTGGAGGGATCTTTTCGATGCCGTCAGCTCCGTCATCGTTCGCCGTATGCGCTTCACCATCGACGTGAATGCCGCCCCGATGCGTCCGAATTCATCCCTGGCCCCGATGTGCAGGGAAATATCGTGTTTTCCCGTTTCAAAGGCGTTCAGTGCCGATATGATGTTCGATAACGGCCCAAGCACGCTTTGCCGGAAGAATACCGGGAAGAACACGATGATGATCACCGCGATGAGCAGCGACATGATGATGAGATATCCGATGATGCCGTTGACGTACGAGCGGTATTCACGGTAGGAGAACCCTATTTCATAGTGCGCTGCACCGACGGTGAACACATGCGTGATGAAGAATGTCGAGGTTTCACGGATATCGAGGCAACGATACGAATGTTTTGCCGCGGTGGTCTCGTTCGCCCCGCTCATTCGCGGACTTACCGGAGGTACGTCTTCGCGACGGTAGATATTCCTGTATGACAGTTGTGCGGACGACAGCCTTTGCACAAGGTATTTCACATCGATGGGCATGTGGCCGCCTTCCGTCGAGAGGAATGCCTTCGCGACTTCGGCCGATTTCTGGACCTTCCTGCTGTAGAGCGACTCAATACTGCTGTTAAGGGGTATGGCAAGGAGGCCGATGGCGGTGAGGGCGGCGGTGAGGGGGATGACCGTTATCTTGAACGACAGCGTGGTCGGCTGCGTTGCATTATTCACATACACGATGGTCAGGAACAGCATGAATAGCATCGACCCGATCGAGACGATGAGCTCATAGTCGGCATAATCCATGATGCCGCGCAGTGCGAACACATGGAGAAGCGACATGGCGAGCGGCAGGAGGGTGAGCAGCAGGAACGCACGGCAGGTGCGGGCTTCCCGCGGCGGGGCGATGAGAGCACGGAGGGCGTTATAGGTGCGCGTCAGTACATGTGACGGCGCGGGAGGTCTTTTTTCGGAAGAGAATATGACCGTCTTTCGAAGGAACACTATCGCGGCCCAGGCGTTCAATACGACGTTCGCTGCCCCGAGGAACTGGCCTCGTGAACCCGGGTCGGCATAGCGGAACGAATGGAAAAGGAAATCATAATAGGGAAGAGCGTTCAGTGTCCGTGTCGCATAAATGAGGTAGGCGGCAAGAAAAGAGATGCTGAATCCGATGAGAACGATAATGGATTCCCGGCGGAAGAGCGGACGCTGATACCAGTAAGCGAATGCGACGAGGATGATGCCGCTTGCCATGAACGCACGCATGAGATACACCGAATACACGACGCGGTGATCCAGAAATGAATCAAGGACAAAACCGCAGAAACGGGTGCCGGCGAACGCGAGCAGATAGAATGAAAGCAGATACGTTTCTGTACGCTTTTCACGGAACGTCAACAGGTATATGCCGATGGCGAGCGCGAGGAGTGCGGATATGAAATGACCTACCGAATAATAGGTGATGAACAAATTCATTGAAGATCCCGAGTTGAGGAGCATATTTTAGTTTAGAACTCCGGATTTGTCAATTTTTTCACAACGAAGATGCGATACGGAATCCTATGTATTCCAGTCGATAATTCGGCATAAGTCCGGACCGATGCGCCGGCCGCGCATTGAAAATGAGATAATTGAACGCTCCTCCGCGAAAGACACGGTATTCGGGAATGCCCTGCGGGCCTTTTGGGTTATCTGTATCGAGTCCGCGATAATTTTCCTGATATGCGTCCCAGCACCATTCAAAGACATTCCCGGACATGTCATGGATCCCCCATGCATTCGTCCTTTTTTCACCGACCGGATGGGTGGTCCCTCCGCTATTGTTGTAATACCAGCAGTAATCATCATCGAATGACGAGCCCCAGGGGAATCTGGTCGCTGCACCTGCGCGGGCGGCATATTCCCACTCGGCACCGGTGGGCAAACGATAGCCGTTCACGGTCCATGTGCAGATGATATTCGTCGGATTTCCCTGTTTCAGGACCGTCGTTCCGATGGCATAACACGGCGTACGCCTGTCCATTTCGCTTGCGGCATTGCACCATTTTATGCAATCGAACCAGCTTACTTTATTCATCGGGCATTGCAGGCTGCTGCGGTATGCTGCCCGCGTATCGATCCCTTCAAATCCATCGAACACATATCCCTTGCCGCGCGCCCAATCATGCACCTTTATCCATTGTGCATAGGTCGTTTCTGTGGTCGCAATGAAGAATGAATTGATCTTGACCGTGCGCACAGGCTTTTCATCAAAATTGCCGTTTTCGCTTCCCATTCTGAAACTGCCTGCGGGAAGTTTGTGCAACACCATCCCGAAACCGCTTGTCGCTTTCGGCAGGCTCGGACCGGGCTTTGGCGGCGGCGGGGCTGGTGTTGATCGCTGCGGGTGAACATGTACGGCGATAACCATCAGGATGAATACCAGTGCGTGTGAAGTCATGGAGCTTTTCATCGTATGGTCCTTCAGCGGATATTTCTCCGTTACAAGTATCAATAATTGATGAGCGGCCGTCAATAATGCGAATGGTGCATGCTGCTGAGCGAAAAAATATCCGAACGGATTATAGCATTATTTCGATTTGACCGTTCTATCGATAGATACGCAGGTCGAAAAGGAGCCTTTTATGGAGCGACGATCTTGGCCGCGAATAGTCACAAATATACCGCTTCTGCTGAACTGTCGGGATAGTATGTACGATTGTATCGTCGAGGAGTTCTCGTTCCGCGGTGCGCTTGTGATGGTTATCGACAAGCGAGTTCCGACGTCCATTCAGGATCGTGATGAGGTGTCATTCCGCCTCGTGTCAGCGGAGATGTTCTCGGAATATCATGGCATCGTGGTCCGTCGATCGAGAGGGAAGCCGCTGCGTCTGGTGATCGCTTTCACTGCTTCCTGCGTGAATGATACGAAGAAGCCATCGCGTGATATCCATCCAAAAGCATCGTGACCGTATGAATAAACCCTGTACGATACTACTCATCGATGACAACCCGGCTGAGATACTGCTTTTCCAGGAAGTATATAATGAGCATCGGTATGAGCATCGTCTTATCGCTATGCATACTACGGATGATGTGATGAATTTCCTGTCGCGGCGCGGTGCGCCGGGGGTCATAATCCCCGATATCATCGTGCTGGACCTTGATATGCCTGGGGTAACAGGCCTTGATGTCCTGCGGTCGGTAAAAGGCAGTACTGAACTCGCCGTAATACCGGTCATTCTTTTCTCATCCTCGGACAGCGTCCATGACGTACATATGGGGTATCGTCTGCATGCGAACTGCTTTATACAGAAGCCCGCGGATCTACACGGACTTTACTCGGTCGTAAAACGGATAATGCGATTCTGGTTCGAAACGGTGACGCTCCCATCACCGAGAGCGGAGGGTGATGTATCCAGATGACAGAGCGATGCGGTTTATATTTGTTCCTGCCGGAAGCTTTACTATGGGCAACAATAATGGACGCTATGACGAGAAACCGCTACTGTATGCGATGTGCTCGTATGCAGGTTTGCGGACAGTGTTGCATATCATGAACAGGTGCGTTATAGTGTCGGAAAACACTAAAGGACGAACAATGAACGCACCGGTGAACGGCAGTACAATTAAAGGCTTCCTCGTGATCGACTCCCGACCGATACCCGGCATGGGCTGGCACGGCGTACTGCTCGAACATGAACGTCTTGGTACGCGAATGCTCCATATCATCGCCCCGGATGAGGAGACTCTCGCCGCCATCATCATCCCCACGCCGCCGGCGGACGACACGGGGCTCCCTCATATCATGGAACATTCCGTACTGGGCGGGTCGAAACGTTTCCCCCTGAAGGACCCGTTCTTTGAGATGATAAAATGCAGTCTTGCAACCTTCATCAATGCGATGACATACGATAATTTCACGGTATATCCGTTCTCAAGCGTCGTCAAGAAGGATCTGTTCAATCTTGCCCAGGTCTATTTCGATGCGGTGTTCCATCCGAATATCACCGAGAATACGTTCCGACGGGAGGCCTATCATCTCACGCCTGACGGCGGTACTCTTCAGGTGAACGGCATCGTCTACAATGAGATGAAGGCGGCGTATTCATCGCCGGATTCGCTTCTCTGGCGCGAAACACAGCGGTTGCTGTTCCCCGACTCGTCGCTCCGTTTCGATTCGGGCGGCGACCCCGCGTCAATACCGGGACTCACCTACGACGCGTTCAAACGGTTCTATGATACGTTCTATCATCCGTCGAAGGCGTATATCATCTGTTACGGGAATATCCCGACGGAGGAGTACTGCCGGTTCTTTGACGATGGTTTTTTGCCCTTTGAAAAAGCATCGCGCGATCTTTCGCTGAAAGCACAGCCGCGTTGGAGAACACCGCGCGCCGCACAGGCGACGTATCCCGTCGGCCCGAATGAAGCGCTCACCGGGAGAACATATCATCAGATGACGTGGATAGCAGGCGACTATCGTGACCCGGCGGAGTATCTTTCGCTTGCGGTGATAATGCAGGCGCTTACCGGCACCGATGCGTCGCCGCTTAAAAAATCCGTCATCGATTCACGCCTCGGCGCGGATGTGAACTGGAACATGGCGTATGCGTTTGCCCCCGATGTGGTCATCACTACGGGCATAAAAGGGAGCGAAGCCGTCCACACACGTGCGTATGAAGAACTGGTCCTTTCCACGCTCAGGAAAACAGCGGACGACGGCATGCCGGCGGATCTGATCTCGACGGCGATACGTCAGCTGTCGTATCGATTCCTTGAACGGACTGCGCATTCGCTCATCGATATCGTGAGCCAGCTTACGCCGTTTTGGATATACGGCAATGATCCCTTTGCCATGCTCGATATGCGTACGCTCCTTGCCGAAGTGCAAAAAAAGCTTACCCCCGATATGGTATCATCGTTCATACGAAGCCGATTGCTTGAGAACAGCCACCGGTTGCTCCTGACGCTCACGCCGGATGCCGCTCTGCGCGATCGTGCTCTGGCAGAGCATGATCGGGGAATGCAGGACCGGATGGCGAAACTTGCGGCGGCCGACCGCGAGCAGCTGAAAAAAGAATTCGAGGAGCTTGAAAGACTGAATTCGGCCAAAGACTCGCCGGAAGTGCTTGCAACACTCCCGCGTCTTTCCATCATTGATCTCCCGGATGCCCCGCGGGAATTGCCGACCGTGGTCGAGGCGGTGAACAATCGGACTACGTTTCTTATGAACGATATGTCGACGAACGGCATCGCATATTTCTGCGTTGATGCGGATATGAGCGCGCTGCCGGCGGCTCTCTACCCGATGCTCCCTGTGTTCAAGGAAGTGTTCGACAGGATGGGCACGGAAGCGATGTCGTATATCGATATGGCGAAACGCCGCGCTGCGGTAACGCGATACATCACCTCCTGGTATTATTTCTCCCCGGATGTGAAAAGCAGAGCGATAACCCCGCATCTGAAGTTCTGGTTCGTCGCCACCGATGATTCGTTCGATGAAGCCCTCGCCGTCATGAACGACCTCATGTCCGGCATTTCGGCCGCCGATGAGGCGCGCCTTGCCGATGTGTCGCGCAGATACCATGCTGCGTTCCGCGACAGGCTTTCACAGCAGGCGAATGAGATAGCAAGGCTGCATGCAAGACGGAACGCGAACCATGCCGCGCGAAGGGAATATCAGATGAGCGGCGTGTCCGGGTACCGGCGCAGCGCTACACTTGCAGGACGCTTCGATGAACAGAAACAGGATGTGATATCCGCTGTCCGTGCGATACGCGAATGCGCACGGTCATCGATGCGCATTACCGTGTCGTTCACGGGGGCGGCTGCCGTTGCGAAGAAAGCAGAGCGGTACGCGAAAGCGTTCGGGAGCGGAACACCATCAGCGGAAAGCGCTCGAAATGAGGACGTATCGTATTCGCCGGTGTTCGACGGCATATCGCTTCCGGTGCAGACATCGTACGGGATGATATTCATGCCCGCATACACTGCAGAACATCCGGATTCCGCCGTGCTCAGGCTTGCGACGGCATTGCTCAGCAATGATGTCTGGCTCCCGGAGATACGTTTCAAGGGCGGTGCATACGGCGCGCGAATAGGATATGATAAGCGTTTCGGCTATTGGGATATCCTCACGTATGCCGATCCGGATTTCAAGCGGACATGGGGCGTGTTCCGGGGGCTCAGGGAATTGGCGGCGTCTCTCCCCGTCGACCGCACACATCTCGATCAGCAGGTCATCGGTACCGTACGTTCCGACCTGAACCCGATAATGCCCGATCAGGCATTGCATACGGCGCTCGAGCGATATCTCATCAATGAAACGGCCGAGGACCGTGCACGGCAGTATGACGCCGTCCGTCGCGCTACACCGGATGCGATACGCCGTGTACTCCTTGAGGTCATCGAGAACGGCCTCGCTAATGCGTCGTTCTGTGTCGTCGCGGGCCATGACAAGCTCAAGGAATATGCCGCCGCCATCGATGTGCCGATAACTATCGATGATGTTCTCGGGTCTTGAAAATACACACAACATACTTCTTCGTGCTTTTCGTGGTTATATTCTTCCATGCTTCGGTTGTTAGAAGAAGGATATTGAATCACGAAAATCACGAAAAAGAAAACAGTTACATGCGGTAAGGTCACCAGTGGCATTGAGATGTGTTTGACGCGCGTACATTCGCATGTATACTCTCTCACATGATACACGGAGCTCATGTAGAATTCGTCGAGAAACGCTCCCCGGCGGGAAAAGCCGGGATACGCCCCGGCGACAGGGTGCTCGCCCTGAATGGTGAACCGCTTATCGATGTCATCGATTATATGTTCCGCGGGGCCGATGGTACGGTCACGGTCGATATCGTGCAAAAGAACGGGAATGCCGTCACAAAGGTGGTCGAAAAGAACAATGGCGAACCGCTCGGGCTTACGTTCTCCGAGATAACGTTCGACCGGATCCAGACCTGTATCAACAAATGTATATTCTGCTTCGTCGATCAGATGCCGTCGAGGATGCGTGATACGCTCTATATCAAAGATGACGATTTCCGTCTGTCATTCCTGCAGGGATGTTTCCTTACGCTCACGAACCTGTCGCCGAACGCGAGGAAGCGCATCGCTCTGCAGCAGCTTTCTCCGCTGTATGTGTCCGTGCACACGACGGATCCCGCAATACGGCGCACCATGCTTGGTCACAGGAATGCCGGCAGGATAATGGACGATCTCACATACCTTGCCGCACATGGCATCACGTATCATACACAGATCGTGATATGCCCCGGTTTCAATGACGGCAAAGGGCTCATCCGTTCCATACGGGACCTGGCGGCGCTCCATCCGGCGGTGCTTTCCATTGCGCTTGTTCCCGTGGGGCTTACCGCGCAGCGAACGGGGTTGACGCCGCTTCGCATGATGACGAGTGCCGAAGCAAAAGCGATTCTCGCGGCTGTTGCACCGCTGCAGAGGCGCTTTTGCGCCAGGTATGGCATGCCGCTCGTGTATTGCGCCGATGAAATGTATCTCCTTGCCGGGGAGCGGATACCGCCGGCGTCGCAGTACGCCGATTACCCGCAGATAGAGAACGGTGTCGGGCTGGTGCGTACGCTCTACGACAGCTTTTTGAAAGCGAAGCGTTCGCTGCCGGCATCTATCGCCCGTAAAAGAACGGTTACGCTCATTACTGGTGTGTCGGGAAGCGCTGTGCTTGCGCCGATAGCGAAGCGCTTATCGAAGATACGCAATCTTACGGTGAATAGAGCGGCTATCCCCAATCGCTTTTTCGGCGAGATGGTGACGGTAGCGGGGCTTATTACCGGGCGCGATA
>JBBTBY010000159.1 GCA_038043445.1 Spirochaetota bacterium | reverse complement strand
TATCACCGGCCTCCAAGGCAATATGGTACTCACGGTTCGTTTCTTCAAAGAATTATATCATGCCTTCATGGCCCATGAAAGCGCCCTGCACGGCGTTCCCGTCCGGCCGCACCGGCGAGACATCCGCGTTCATGCCCTTCCTGATGATGTCAGGGTGCCCTGCATTGACGTAGTGTATCTCGCTGCCGGAGAATCGGAGCATGATACAGGTCAGATAATTATCGACCTCGCCTTTTTCCCGAATGATGCCGCGGTTCGCTTTTGCGATGATATCCGAAAGCGGCACTGCCGCATCGGGGGTGAACGAGCGGAACAGTATCGGCCGTATCAGCGTGGTGATAAGGCCGGATGACACGCCGTGGCCGGAAACATCGAACAGCACAAGTCCGGTAAGCGCGCCGTCCGCATCGGTATAAAAATCGTAAAAATCGCCCGAGACATAAGAGAACGCTTCGTAATGGACGGCGACATCGAACCGGCCGGCCGCAGGCAATTGCGGCAGAAGTCCGCGCTGCACTTTCGCCGCCATCTTCAGGTCGGTGTTGCGCAGTTGTGAAAGGTTCTTCGCCATGGTATTGAACCCGGCGGCCAGTTCCGCCGTCTCATCGCGCGAATCAACGGCCACCTCCACGGCAAGATCGCCCGCGTCGACACGCTTCATGCCATCGGCGACCGTGAGCACCGCTCCGGCGATGCGCCGCGAGAACCACCAGGCGACGGCGAACGCGAGTGCCCCGATGATACAGGCAAAGAGAATGCCGCCCGTCATGATGAAGAACCGAGTCGACGACAGCATTTCCGCGTTCACGGCAATACCGATAAGGAGCAATTGATCCTGCAGCTCGTTCTCGAGCGGGAATGCGCGGACAAAGTACCGCGCACCGCCGATGACGCGCTCGCCGCTTTCGCTCGCGACACTCCCCGCCTCGGATCGCACGCGGAAGTGATACGGCGCTTTCAGCGATGCGGACTGATAACCGTTGCGGTAGTGGATGCTGATCTCGGTTTGGGTCCGTTCCCGCCAGTACTGAAGCGTGTACGTATCGACCTCACGAAATGCTGTTACGCTTACCACCCGATCTCCGACAGTGCGCACGGTGGTCCAGGCAAGGCAGAAACCATACGCAGAGTTCATCACCGGCCCGGAGCGTTTCAGGAATCGAATACTTTCCGGTATCATGAACCGTGCGGGGGTGCCGGCGGAATACCGTATCGACTGTATGTTCGGCGGGCGGACATCGTGGATGAGATAATGATTATCATCACGGCTGTCAGCGCCGCCTTCGATGACGGCATTACAGCGGACACGAGAAGCATCCGCCAGGGCCGCAAGGCGCGTACGCAGATCGGTGCGGATGAATTCCTCCGCCGCACTGCTCCTCGCCTGCAGCACATCGGCCACCGCGCCGCGATTGTATACGGAAAGGAACAGCAGCACCGCAGCAAGAAGCGGTATGAAGGCAAGCGATACGGTCACCGCGAGCAGCTTGAACGACAGCCTCCGGGCGTCCACCACACGGTCCGCAGCGACGAGACAGAGCGACACCAACACGAAAAACACGGCAATGGCCATGAGTATGCGGAGGACGGCAAGGATGAGGCTCTCATGCCGCGGCAGTACATGCACGAGAGCGATCGGAACGACAGTCTCTCCGTTGGAGAATGGGGAAACAATGATATCACCGAGTTTAGAATTCAATACACGCGGATTCCTGAAATCCTTGTCATACGGGCGATGCCTTTTGCTGAAAACACGCGCTGCGTCACGCGCGCTTAAGGGGGCGTCATCCGCGCCCATGAATTCCCCGTTCACATACACGAGGGGTACCGCATGCGATAGTATACGACGTTCATCCGCATTGAGCGTAATGTTCGACACCGTCCCCGGGGAGCGGCGTATCGCCGTTACCCCGAAGGAAATGAACTGCGTCTCCGGATCAAGTACCGTAACAGCGATATACGCAATGCGTTTGGCGCGGGCGGCAATGACCATCTCTTTTTCATGGGATATCTTGCCGATCGTATCATTCCAGCGCCGCGACACCTTCGAAACAAAATGCGGCGGATGGCCCAGCCCGAACACCTCGGACATCGTGCTGTAGGAAAGGCCGTCTATGATAGGATGCATATCAGCGGAACCGTCCGCATACCGAACCTCGATACGCGCGACGGTGCTCCCGAAGCGTATCTTCCCGAACGATACGCTGTCGCGCCCCCCGGAAAACTGCACACGCACTTCGTCCGCAATCCCGTCCAGAGGATAGCGTGCGGTCATCATCGCATCTTCATGCCCGAGCACGTTCCACACCATGGCATTATAACGCCGGTATACCGTGCCCTGCCAATTCTGTATCAGCGGCGCAGGCAAATGGGGGCCCGGGGTAACGCTGCGGCGGCGCGCATCGACAAAGGTAACGGCACGGAGAAGTACGGTCACGTTCGGGATCATATTCGATCCTTCTATCCGCACGATATCCGCCGGAGCGGAAAATTCGACAGCATGTTCGTCCTGCACCGTCGTCACGACCCCCGGCATGCTGCTGTAGCGCACCCCTGCACGGATAGTGCCGGGAAGGGCAGAACTGACCTTTGCCAGATATGTTCCGGTGAACAAATTCACTCCGTTGGTCAGTATGTGATCGTATCGCTCGCCGGCCGACCCTGCAAAGGTAAACCGGTAGGCGGGTGCTTTCGTATCAATGGTCGGATACCCCGCGGTACAGTGCAGTATCAATCGAACCCCCGTTGCCCTGACCGGCGCAATGCCCTGCGTGAACGGCACTGACGCATTGGAATAGAACGGCTCAAAGCGTATCGGCGTGTTCTGAACGCTCTTAATAACCGGCATATTCGGTTCCAGTATCGCGGACGAATAAGGAACGGCGTCCGGGGCTTGGTCCCCGCAGACAGCGTCATAGAGCCGCCGGGCCAGATCGACGCTGTCCATCCTTCCCGCATAGCGCACCGCATCGAGAATGATCTTTTTATCAATCGCGGCAATACTCGCAACGAGCCTTGACGTGCGCACCTCGAACACCATGAAAAGGGCACCGAAGACCGCGGCAAATACAATGAGCGCACCTGTGAACACACCGGTCATTCGCAGTTTTAACGTAAGCGGCATAACGACGAGCCGGCGCAACGCGAAGCAATAGCCCGCAAAAATAATACCGCCGATAATGAACGCCGCAATAATGGGAAGCGGCAGTTTCATCCGCAGTGCCTTCCTGAAAGAACCGCGAAATTCCAGGGGGACAAGATATTTCGGCGAACGATATGCGAGCGGACTTCCGTTGAGCGACATCTGCCTTGTACGGGGGCCGCCTATGTCAGCATCGTCGACAGCGATATTGATGCCAATGTCACGCGAACCTTTTTCAGCGATTAGATGCAGCGGAACGCGTATTTCCATGGTATAGCGGTCGCCGAATTCCCTGGACGCCGCGGTAATACCGTAGAGTGACAGTACCGGGCTGCCGATGCTCTCGCCTTTGGCCTTATAGACGAGAAGTTTTTCCCCCGCCGTGACAGGCGGAAGCAGATAGATCTGAAAATCACCGTCCCCCGACGTTTCATTCGTCCGATTCTCGGAGAAACGCGATGAAAGGAAAAGCTCCACGCCGTCCCCGTCAAAATACGCGCCGGTGCGGTTCCTGTGCATACGGTTCTCATCCCGAACGATGCAGCCGATGTACAGGTACTCATCATCATAATTGAATGAGACCGCCGCGGACAGATCGTTCGTCCCGCGCCATGTCCCGGATTTCGTTTCGAAGGCGACATTCGTCGTATCGTTCATCATGAACGTCGCTGAGCGGTCCATATCCGAAATATCGCCGTCGATGATAATGGAATTCGTCCGGGGGACCGCTGTTATCGCGAAGGATGCCGCTGCAGATATCATGGACAGCAGTATGACGCGAATACGCATGGACTTACTCCGGGCGGTATCGCGTCAGTATAGCCTCAGCCGCGGCCATGTCAATTCATTTTTTAAGAAAAAGCGTCCCGAAGTAATATGACCCGAGACTATTGCCGATGCCGCTCGACCATTCGAGATAACCCTTCCTCCCGGCGCCGTCATTGTCATTCACGAGCAGGGAAAAGGCTATCTTCTTCACAGCATCTGTCCTGAAGCTCGGTTCAAGCGCGTCCTGACGAATGGCTATCTCATACATCGTTCTATTCCCTGTACGTCGTACTTCTGCGCGCACGCCCTCCGGGTCCTGTCCGATAGTGTATGACGGGACTATATCCGTACTCGGTATGACCGCGCTGCGATACGCCATAGCCTTTCCCTGCATACGGCCCACGGCGAACGTCACCTTGCCCGTATCCTCGTTCTTATCCTCTATCTCGAAACTGAGCTGTACGCTGTCGTCCATGAACATCCTGCGGGCATCCGCACCGGCTGCATTGTCGATATCGTCCCTGACCTCGACGGCAATGTACAGATTCTCGCTGTCTCGCGATACACAGAAACGACCTGAGAGGTCGTCACCGCCGCGGTGATCTTTTATCATAAGCCCCTCGCTCCCGATGACCTGAAATCCGTCCCGCGGCCAATCGGAAAGATCGCCATCGATCACCGGTGTGCACGGCATGGATACGGCCTGATACATGACGCGATTGAGCGGGGTACGCGGGTCGGAACGCATAAGTGCAATGTCATTGATCTCAAGAAAGCCTTTCGTCTTGAACAGGAGGAAATTGAACTCGCATGCGGATACATCAAGGGGCGCGGTGAAACTTTTCACGAACACCCCGCCGCTGGAAGAGAGTTTCTCACGCAAATAACCCTTATCAAGAGCATCTTTCTGGCCGGACGTTTTCACATAATTGAAATGGGTGGACAGAGTACCCTCGCCCTTCGCCTTCAGCCGCAGGCTGTAGAACATGCCGGGGATTATCTCGACAGGCTTTGCCGTGCGTATGCCGCCGCTTCCCTCCGATGCGAACGAAAGCCGCATGCTGTTCTTTTCACCGTCCATGCTGCGTTCCAGCTTTCCATTGCCCCAGGAATCAAAATTCCCCGATGAAGTACCGAGCGGGTCCTGCCCGAATATGTTCTCGAAGAGCGAGGTACTGCTTACGGTCACCGGAATTTCGCGGAACGCGAACCCTCTGCCCTTCGTCGTCTCAAGCTCCGTTCGTATCTTCATGACATACACACCGGGATTAACGGCACAGTGTTCACGTACCGTAAGCAGAGCACCATCCTTCCCTGCCGTGAACGGAAGTCGGCGTGCAGTGAAAAGCGGGCTTTCGATGTTCACCGTGCCGCTTTTTATTGTATCGGCTGCGATGTTTATACTGAATGAAAGTTCGCCGCCGGGCCGTATATCAAGCGTCTCGGGGGAAACGCGCACCGCATCGGCAAGCGCCAATGCTTCCGGATCAGCGCCGATCACCATTACCGGATGCCGCACGGTGAGTTCCAGCATGCCTCCGGGGGTTTCCCGCATACTTTCATTATCCATGAGGTCGACGATCTTCACCTTCGGAACGCCTGTGTACAGATGAACCACAGCGTCGTTTAAGTCCCTGTTGAAGATGAAAAGGGCGTATTCCCCTCCATTCTCCCGTACACGCTCAGGCACCATATATCGGTACAGGAACGATTCACAACCCCGCCCCAACGGTATCGATCGTACCGCGCGCGCACCGGTGGTCCTGTTGATCAGTGTCTTACAGCTGAAAAACGTGTACTTCGGCGTACCGTCGGGATTGACCACTCCGTAATCACGTTCGGTGTAGAAACGCAGGGGGAATTCATAACTGCGGATAAAACCGTTCACATTTCCGTACAATGTGTTGCGCATGAAATCCGCTGCGGCCGTTTTCCGCAGCGCCTCCGTACGCTCGACGCTGTTATAATTGGCCGATTTCGTCTCATTCGCCTGAAGCCCGCGGTTACTGCCGACGCGTTCAAGGAATTTCATGCGCTGTGCCAGGCTTTCCTCCGTCCATCGATGGTCGGCGGGATAGTCGATATAGGAGCCGATACCGAGGCGATAGAGTTCATCGATGAACGCCTGCTGATGCGCCCACACCGTCTGCGCAACAATGGCGATGTTCGTATCAACCGACTTCACGGCTTCCCATGCGTTCTTTACCATATCGAAATAGTCCCGTGCCGTGCCCTTATGCCAGAACAGCGAATGTTCCGAGGGCTCATTCCACACCTCGAATTCGTGAATGCGGTCGCGATACCGCGTTGCGACATCGGCGCAAACCCGCTTCCATTCGTTCATCTCCGGCATGCTGTATTGCCAATCCCATACGAATGTCCGGTCGGGATACATCTTCTTCGCCATCCACTCCGGCGTTCCGAGCAAAGCAAGCTGTACGCGTATACCGTCCTCTTTTTCGCCGTTGAGAAGCCTGTCCCAGAAATCCCAGCGATACACGCCCGGCTCCTTCTCGAGATACGGCCAGCGCATGGAATGTATCCGTTCATGATATACCTGCAGTATCCGGCGATAGGCGCGGTAATCCGCTATCTGCTCATCCGTGGAAACGGGATCATCGTTCGGATCATACGTAAGATACGCTCCTATCCCGCAGAAGCCGAATAGAGCGATGTCTTTTTCATATTCGGTGATCGGGGCGATGCGGCGGACGGCTCCGCAGCGAAGTACTATTTTCTTGTTCCCCATCTGCAGGGGAACCACTTTTCTATCGCGGCGAAGCTCGGCGGAAACGCGTACACTTCCCCGCACAGAAGAAGGCAGCGGTACAGACTGCAGTGCCTGGCCGCGTTCATTCGCGGTCACCGTGAACGTATTTGACATGAGCACCGAATCGTAGAAATCATGGGATACGGCAGTAACCGTGTGCGGCCCCTCCGGCAGATCATAAAGCTTGATATCCACACGGGCTTTGGCATCGCAGTCATAGATGGTGCTGTGGAGGAACCCTTCCGCAGGAGTAAGCTCAAGTGTCACCGGGTTCTTTACGGGAGCGTCGGTGCGATACACCCCGAGCGCATCGTAATAAAAGCAGCGGCGGTAGGTATAACCCGAATGCTCTGCGATGACAAGCCTGTTCTTCCCGTTCTGTGCGGAAAAAGAGATGACCGCTTCTATCGGTTTGTCCATATAATTCGGGACATAGACATGCTGTACATTCCCGTCGGGAAGCATCACCCGAATCGAATACTGTACAAGGTCGTCCTCGTCGACGTTCTTATGCGGTCTGCCGGGTGTCTTCACCAGAAGGCCGGACGTAAGCGTGAACTTGAAATGACGCATGCCGCCGTCATCGTCCCACGTAATCGTCTCTGTATCCACCCATGTGGCGTTCGCCGAACCGCGGCCGGAAATTCCGCCGGGAAATGCCGGCTTTGCTGTCACACCAGGGTTTTCTACGGTATATGAGAAGCCGTGTTCCTTCGGATCATATCCCGGCGTCCCGACAAGGCGAGTGTTCAATTTGAATTCCTGGCTCGAATAGGGAATGAACTCACGGTTCGTGCCGTCGAATTCACCCAATTGCCAGACAACGGATTCTCCCGCCGCCATTGCGCACACAAGGACGGCGAAAACAGCGATGCGCGTGAACTTTCTCATGGATGGACTCCAAGAAGCATGCAAATAGTATATCATACGCCGATTATTTTTGTCATGGCCGCTGCCGTCACCTGAATCGCGTCATCGATCGGCATTGATCTGAGCAGCGCGTTCATCGGCTCGGCCGTGACCGGCCCGTCGTAATTGATAGAAGATAATGCATTGATAAAACCGCGAATGTCTATCTCGCCCGTCGCACCGGGAAGCTCACGCTCGAACGCTATCTGTTCATCGATGGGACGTCCGCGGACGGCATCACTAACGTGTACGGCGACGATCTGCTTATTGGTGAGCTTTGTAATATCATCACCGGTCTCGCGTGCGCAGAACCAGTGGAATGCATCGAGAAGAACGCCGGCGGATGTGCCGGATGCCGCTATCATCCGCAGAAGTCCCTTCATATCGTATATGAACTCGTGCGGATAACCGGCACGGCGCGTCTTTTGCGCCACATATTCGAGACCGACGCGAATGCCGTGTTCCGCAAGCATCGGCACGCAAAGCGTTACACGATCGATGTGCATTTTCATATTTTCATCAAAAGGCAGCTTCTCGTGAAAGGGAAGTATCACAAGCGTCGTGCGTGTAAACCCGAGCGTACGCGCACGCTTCGCGAGCAGAGGCAATGCATCCATGGCGGTATTCCATTCCGCATCGGGTACGCTGCAGTTCCCGGGTAAAAGTCCGCCGCAGACGCCGCGCTTGATCTTCGCTTCGTCAAGCATTGTAAGGAATGCACCGTCATCGACAACACTTTTTAAAGAACAATCGATGCCGCCGTACCCGAAACGCGACGCAAGCGCGATCGATCCCTCAGGCGATGCCTTCTGATCGAGCATGCCGACATTGAGACATTTGAACATACAAGGCCCCTCGATGCTTTATTCGTATACGACGGCAAGCGGTATTCCGGTGAATGAACGCACCTTTTCCATGACGGCCACGCGGCGGCGAACGCTCTCCGGTGTTATCACCTGCGGCGCCCCCTCACGAATCGACTTATATAAACCGCCGTACAATTCCAGCACCGGTGCAGCTGCGGGCGCGGCACCCCCGCCGGGATCGGCCTTCGTCTCCGGTCTCCATTCGTCGGTTCGCCAGGCAAGTTTTTCACTGTTATAGCTTCTGTCGGGCGTGGACGCAAGGTTCAATGGACGCGCCTCCATTGATTTCCAATCGACGTATTTCCATGAAAGCCCGGAAGCGCTCCCGCGAAGTCCGCCGGATGTCCCGCATATATGCCAGCGGTCCTGATCGAAGGCGATGCCGTCGCTTAATTCAATATCGATCGTCGGGGCATTGGGCGCAGAGAGAACGATCTTCAAATGATCCTCGCCGTCGCCGCTGCATAAGAGATGCTTCATCTCAGCCCATACCGCGGGTTCGGCATCGCCGAAAAGCTCCATCGCGTGATCGATGAGATGCGGGCCGTTATTATTCATCGTGCCGCCGCCCATCGCGCGCGATGTCTGCCAGTCCCAGCGGCGTTTGAAACCATGCCAGCATATGCGCACGGAATGTATGGTCCCGAGGACACCGCTCTCGATCACCTCTCTCACCTTGCGGAAGTCCGGTTCGAACCGCCGCTGCTGGAACGGCTGGAGCACTTTCCCCGCGTCCTTCGCCGCCCGTATCATTGCATCGGCATCGGCCGTCGTAAAGCCGAACGGCTTTTCGCAGAGCACATGCTTTCCCGCCGTAAGCGCGGCAGCTGCCTGTGACGCGTGGAATTTGTTCGGGCTTGCGACAACGACAAGCTCGATGTCCTTATCGTTTATCAGTGATACAAAACTGTCATGTGTACGCGCACTCAGCTCGGCGTTCGCCTGCTCGGCGCGCTTTTCTATCGGATCGAACACGGCGGCGACGCGGAATGTGCCGCCCATCTGCCGTATCGCCTTGCAGTGTATATCCCATCCGCTCCGTCCCAATCCTGATACGCCCACCGATATCGGTTTTGTCCGTTCGCTCATGACAATGCTCCTGCTATTTTTTTTACTTCAATACTTCCCGTACTTTTTTGCCGCAGCCACAAAAGCGAAAATGTTCTCGTCGGGCGTGTCGCGTCCGCATTGATCGCCGGTCATGAGAATGAAGCCCCCGCCCGCCGCCGCATCTTCTATTGCACGGCGGCATGCCTCGTCGACATCGGCCGCTGTTCCGCGGAGCATAACGTCAGTCGTGTGTATATTCCCCGACAGCGACAGCCGTGAGCCATACATCTCTTTCACGTCCTTCAACTCCACATCGCCCATGGGCGGTTTTTCGAGCGGATTGATGCAGTCAAGGTCCGTTTCGGCGGCGAGCATTTCCAGGAACGCGGACGAGCGTCCGCATGAATGCAGCATCGTTGGAACGCCGGCTTCCTTCGCCATGCGTGTTATCACCTTGAGCGTGGGGAGCGTGAACTCTCTCACCCACTCCGGCGATGAAAGCGTGAGCGTACCCGATCCTCCGAGATACAGAATGTCGGGCTTATAGTCGAGCATCATACGAGCCTTCGCTACGGCATCAGCATGCTGAAGGACCCTCATCTCCTCGAATAGATCGGGGTGTTCCATGAACGCATACACAGCGGACGAAAGTCCCCCGTCGAACATCCCCTCAAAGTTGTGAAAACCGGGATACCCGACCTGCAGACAGAACACGGCATCCTCGCCGGTCTCTTTCCTCATAGCATCCGCTTTCTCGGATGAATACGATACATACTCTGGATACAAATATCTCAGTTTCGGCATATCCTCGGCGATGTTCTTGATAAGTTTGACAACGACGGCTGGCGGATCATCCGCTGCATATATCGTTTCCGATGAAAGATCGCCCAGAGGCGTATGTATCACCGTGCGCGTATGGATGCGTTCTTCGGTCTTTGTGAGCGTAGTCGTCTCGCGGCTCACATTATCCTCCCGCGTCCTGATATCGAGCGATCCATATATCATTCGTCCGTCAATGCCGTAATAACGGATCGCGTCGAGGTATGCGCGCCAGAGCGGCGGGTCATTATGGAGATACACATCCCAGAACGGGATCCCCAGGCGGCGTACGGGCACCATGTTCGAGAGACACGGGCAGGCCGGCACGCGATCGGGTATGCCGTGCTTCACGGCGGTGAGGAATCGTTCGCGATGGCTCATGGTTCCCATGGTTGCATCCTTTATCGGCATAGGATAACAGTAAGCAAAACGCTGTCAAATCATATTGACAATTATGCGATTTTCTTGCACTATTGTACCATGAGCATTGATACTTCCGTCCGCATCAGCAGCATCGGATACACCCAATGCGATCGCACATGGACATTGTCGCCGGAACGCACGCAGCAATGGAAAGACCTCGATCTCTGGTTCCTCGTCAAGGGCCATGGCGTAGTCGAGACGCCGGAGGGCTCGTACGATATCTCCCCCGGGTCATGCTTACTGCTCCGCGGAGGGGATGCCTATACGTTCCGTCATGCATCCGCGCACTCGTTCTCTCACTACTGGGCGCATTTCTCGTTCGCATCCGGATCGGGACGATACGGTCTTCAAGCGAACGGATCACTCCCGCCGCTCTACCGGCACCTCAGATCATGGGACTTCGTCGAGACCATGTTCAAGCGGGCCGTCAATGCATGGCATGAGGAGCCACGCGATACACGTTCCGCGCATCAATGGTTTTCCTGCATATTGAATGAAACGCTGCTTGCCGATAAGAACGGGCAGAGAACGCCTGGTTCGAAATGGGCGGACCGCATCGAAACGCTCTGCCGGCAGATACGAACGAGACCGGAAAGAAAATTCCGCGTCGAGTCGATGGCGGACGACATGTCCATGAGCCGCGGTCATTTCTGCCGCGTGTTCACCGAATGCACGGGTCTTTCGCCCATGGATTATATACTTTCATGCCGCATGCGTCTGGCCGAAGACCTGCTCGTCAACAGTTCGTCAAGCATCACGGAGATAGCGCGCAGAGCGGGATATCAGGACCTGTTCTTCTTCAGCCGGCATTTCAAACAGCATCACGGCGTAACGCCGAGCCGTTTTCGGTCTATGGAATGATGACTCACTTCTTCGGTCTCGACTCAGCCTTTTCCTGTACCGGTATCACATAATTATTGTGGCGTATGAACTTGAACTGCGACGGATCCTCGACCTCGCAGATGCTTACACGCTCGTCGACCGTGCGCACGCGTATGCGCCCCACAATATCCTCTCGCGCGGCAATGATGGAGCGCGTATCGAGATCGAACGACGGGTAGCGCACCGCGAACACGTCAAAGCGCATGCCCTTGGAAACACCCTGCTCCTTCCCGATATCGAGGATGATGTCGTTCTCCTGTATCTTGATCACCTTCCCGAACATCGGGAGGTCCTTGGCGATGTTGCGCGCTATCTCATACGCGGCCTCAATCATCTTTTCCTTGCCGGATTTGAACGACCGATAGGTGCGGAAATTGCGCCGTGTCCGTGCGTCTATCATGCGGATATCGAGCCCTATCGTGTCACCGCGCTCGATGATGGACCCGGTGAGGAAGAACGATGCGTTCGCTCCTGCGAGCGCCGCGAGCGTGCCCTCGTCGGTATACCGGCGCTCATAGAGCTCGGCGACGGACAGCTTCGGGAATTGATGCAGCGCATGCGCAAGTATCTCGGCCATGGAGCGCTCAAGCCCCTCGTGATCGCCCCGAACGATGGCAAGATTGTCGAGCACGGCCACCGAGAACCCCGAGGCGGCGATATCGTACTGCTTGATGCCGTATGAACGCGACGGGAGCTGATCGAGGTCCCGCTTCTTATATTCGAGGATGGCGTTGATCGCCGTGTTGTCCGGCGAAAGGTCCCCTGCGATGTTCATCTGTATCATGTACTTTTCCACGAACCCGGCATTGCGGTATATGTTCGCAAGGTCGCGCCGCGCATCCGCGTCCGTGGGGAAGAGCCGAAGGAGCCGCTTGTAGTATATCTCGGCACGCAGGAAATCGTTCTCGCGGAGATAGCGCTTCGCTGCGGCACGGTAAAAACGGGAGGCCTCTTCACGCCGTTCATCGGATGCGTCCACCGATGCAAAAAGCACGCGTTCATAAGCGATGCGCGCAAAAAGTTCATCGGGATTTTCAGCAAGATATGCCTGATAACTCGCAAGCGCGGCTTTGCTGTCGTTAAGCTTCTCATGGAGATACCCGAGCCGATAGTTCTTCTCGCCCTTCAGGTGCTTGTCATTGACCGCACGTATCGTCTCCACCGCGCGTCGATAATTGCCGCCCTTGACGTAGATATCCGCGAGGAGGAGCTTTGCCCGCGTATAGTCCTTGTAGTAATAGAGCGCCTTGTTCACCGCGGAGAGCGCATCGGAGAGATTACCGGCAAGATAATGATAGTTCGCGAGATGATAGTAGACCGATTCGTCGCGCTGATGCGGCTTGATGATCTTCTCGAAATAAAGCTTTGCCGGATCCTTCTTGCCGAGGAAGAGATAGATGTACCCCGCCGCGGTGTTCTCATCGATGCCGTCCTCGTTCAGCTCCACCGCGCGTTTGTAGCGTTCAAGCGCGCTTTCCATATGCCCTTTGGCCTCTTCGAGAAAGCCCTCGGCGTATGCCGCGTAGGGATTCTTGTTGTCAAGGGACAAGAGGCGTTTGAGCGTCTTTGCCGCGTCATCATACCGCGTTTCAGCGAGATCGATGCGGAGCATGCGCTCGATGACGCCCGCTGCGCGCGGGTGATACTTTGCGAGCTTATCAAGCACTTCTTTCGCACGGACATAATTCTCGAACACGATGCAGCAGTCGGCGTACAAAAGCCCCGCATCGAGATAGTACGGATTCTCGTCAATGACCTTCTCGAGCAGGGGGATGGCGGCGAAGTAGCGTTTTGCATCGAAGGCCGTCTTCGCATCGCGGTACGCGTCGTCGTTCCTGCCGGCAGCGAACACGAATGCACAGCATACCACGCATGCGATGACCGATACCCCGGAACGCTTCATGGAACTCTCCGTCCTAACTGCGTTTCAGTACCGATTGCCGGCGCATGAACGCCGGGATCTCCACGTCCTCATCGCTGAGCGAATCGAGGTCCTCGAGATTGCCGCGGCGTATATGCTGCTCGAGGTCCTTGTCGTCCACGACCGTGAACGGGAGCTCTATCTTCGGCTTGTCCGCCGGCGCTTCCGCAACCGGTCCTGTATTGTCGGAGAGCACATATTCTTTCGCGCGTGCGGGGGCCTCCCTGTCGCGCGAGGGTGCCGTACGTTCGCGGTCGGGGGCTGCCGGACGTTCTATCATCCGGCGCTCTTCGCGCACACCCTTCTCCTCGATGCGCTCACTTGTCTTCTGCGCGGCCGTCGCCTCGAATCCGGTGGCGATGACGGTCACGCGTATTTCTTCTTTCAGCGATTCATCGCTCGTCACGCCGATCTTGATGCGTGCATCGGAGTCGGCATACGATTCGAGCAGCGCCGCCGCCTCGCGATATTCGGCGATGGAAAAATCCTTCGAGCAGACGATGTTCGCAAGTATCCCCTTCGCGCCGTGGATATTGTCGATATCAAGGAGGGGATTGTGGAGCGCCGCATCCATCGCTTTCTTCACGCGATCGTCATCCTTCCCTGAGCCGATGCCCATGTGGGCGCGCCCGCGCGAAAGCTCTATCATCGTGCGTATGTCGGCGAAGTCTATATTCACGAACGTGTTCGGTATCGTAATGATGTCCGAAATGCCGGCGACGCCCTGGCGGAGCACATCATCGGCAGCGCGTATCGCTTCCTGGTACGGCGTGCGATCGCCGAGTATGCGGAAAAGGTTCTCGTTGGGTATGAGTATGAGCGAATCGACGACGGAGAGCATTTTCTTTATGCCGTCCTCCGCTATTTTCATCCGAAGCGACCCTTCCATCTCGAAGGGTTTGGTGATGATGCCTACGACGAGCGCGCCCATGCCTTTCGCTATCTCAGCGATGACGGGTGCGGCGCCGGTGCCGGTGCCGCCGCCGAAGCCGCTCGTGATGAACACGAGATGCGCACCGCGAAGCGCCTGCTCTATCTTTCCGGCATCCTCTCGTGCCGATGCCTCGCCCTTGACGGGGTCCATGCCCGCACCAAGGCCGCCGGTGATCTTCTCACCGATGACAAGCGACGTGTCGGCAAGGGCGACAGAAAGCGCCTGACGATCGGTATTGACCGCGATCATCTCGACGTTCTTAATGCCCATGTCGATCATGCGGTTGATGGCATTCACGCCGCCCCCGCCCACGCCCACTACTTTGATTATCGTTGGATTTGTTGCGCTCATCGCGCTTTGGTCTAATTCGATACGATGCATATTTCTCCCTCCCAGAAAGAAATACACGGATGCAGGTCCTTGTATGTCGTTGGGGCTATATTAACATAATTCCGGATATTTTGCAAGGGGGTGAACGAAAAAAGTGAGAATTTACAGGAAGAGATTGACATTCACCATACTATGCTGTATTCTGTCAATTAAGGTGATTTCATGGGCATCGGCGGCGCCATAAAGCAGTTCTTCTCGTCACCGCAGCGAAAGGTGCTCGTACGAGATATCATCATTTTGCTTGCATCCATTGCAGTAACCTTCGGCCTTTATCCTGTTCTCAATTACTATTTCGCCCGTACCGCTTCCATCACGCTGTCGCTCCCTGTCATTGTTGCGGCACTCCTCTGGGGCCTGCGTGTGGGCATTATCGCCACTGCCGCGGCGTCAGTCACCTATATCCCGGTCATCTATATGATCTTCGAGAAGGACCCCTGGGCGAACTATATGCATCAGGGGACATGGGTCGGGCTCGCCATGACGCTCATCGTCTGCATCGTCATCGGGCGCGATCATGATCTGACAGCGAAGATACGCGCGCTCAACATGAAGCTTTCCGAACAGGCAAAAACCGACGAATTGACGGGGCTCATGAATCGACGGGCGCTTCTTGAAGCGGCTACCATCGAGATATTCCGGGCTAAACGCCAGCGCGCCGATCTCGATTTTTTCCTGAAGGAAGGGGTAGCGGCTACACCCGCGCAGAACGATTTCAAGGCGAAACAGCGTCCGGAAGCCTATTACGGGAGATTCGCGCTCGCCGTGGTCGATATCGATAATTTCAAGAGCATCAACGATACCTACGGTCATCTGATCGGCGACCGTGTTCTCAGGGCCATAGCCGTGCTCATGCGAAAGACGTTCCGGCTCACCGATATCGTCGGCCGTTACGGCGGCGAGGAATTCCTCGTCATATTCCCGAACACATCGGCAGAGAACGCACGCTTCGCCATCGACCATGTCGCGGCGACATTGCGCAAGGAGCGTTTTACCGATGATGCCGGAAAAATATTCACCGTAAGCTTCAGCGCCGGATTGTCGGAACTTACACCCGAGGACGCCGATATCGATGCCGTCATAAAACGTGCTGACGAGGCGCTGTACCGCGCGAAGGATGCGGGTCGCGATCGATGGGTGATATGGAGCCTTCCGCCGACAGAGAAGAGAGCGTGATCCGAACCCCATGATGCTTCGATCCCTGATTCTTATACTGCTTGCCGTCAGCATACTGTCCGGTGCGCGCCAGAAGATAACCGTGCTCCATATCAACGATACGCATGGACACCTCGAGCCGTTCATGTTCAACGGCACGAATATCGGCGGGGCAGCGAGGATAGCATCGCTCATCAAGGCGATACGCGCGACGAACGATGCCCCGGTGCTGCTGTTCCATACGGGCGACACCCTTTCCCGCGGCGACGCAATGACGCTCATGTCCGGCGGGGGCGCGAACCTCGCCGTGATGGAAAAACTCGGTTTCGACGCATACATTCCCGGCAACGGCGATTTTTACGGCGGGGCGGCGGATGTACTCCGTTTCTCCGGGCTCACCGCGATCCCATTCCTCGGTGCGAACATCACGCTTCGTTCCAACGGCATGCGATTGTTCCCGCCGTACATCATCACCAATGTCGGCGGCGTACGGACAGCGCTTCTCGGGCTCTGCTTCATCCGCCTTGAGCATGCGGGATCAAGGGAGCTCGCCATGCAGGACGCCGTACCGTGCGCACAGATGCTGTACCCGGAGCTTGCATCGAACGATATCATCATTGCGCTCACCCATATCGGTTTCGATGAGGACAGGCGCCTGGCGGCAAGTGTCCCCATCCGTGTTGTCATCGGCGGACATTCGCATACCGTGCTGTCTCCGGCATTCCTCATGCCGAGCATGTCCTCCCCGTCGAATTCCACGCTCATCGCGCAAGCGGGCGAGCATTATGCCTGCCTCGGCCGCGTCGACATCCTTCTCGAGACCGGTCCGCCGGCGCAGATAATATCCGCAGCGGGCGTACTGATCCCGGTGGATGCCGGCATTCCCGAAGACCCCGAGGTCGCGGCAACGATACGATCGTACCGTGAAAAGGCCGGGGAATTACTTGCCGTTGCGTCCGCTGATATCCCTCACGCAAGGAGCGGGGACAGTCCCGCCGGGAAATTGGCGGCAGCAGCGGTCATGAAGGAAACGGCTGTTGATGCCGCCGTCATCGACCGCAGATCGATCGCGGCGGGATTTTCCAAAGGACCGATCTCGTACAACGATGTGTTCAGGATGCATAGCGGCAGAAGCGCCATTGTCATCTGCGAACTCACGGGCGATGTGCTTAAGACCATAGCCGCGGGGGATGTGTACGCCGCGCTCCCGGAGTATATCGAGAGAACATCGTCATATGCCGTTGCCATGACGGAGCATCTGTTCATAAAAATGGCGAATGACGGGATACCATGCCGTGCCGCGGACCGCCGTCTGGATATCCTCATCGCTGACTATCTCAGACATCGCAGGACTATCGAATAACCATACGGGTGAACGATCCGATCGCAAGTGAAGTCCCGCCCTGTTCTTGTCATTTTTTCCGGCTGTGATATACTCTGCGCGCACAAAAAACCAAGGAGTTTCAAATGTCCCATATCGAAGATATTATCGCGCGGGAAATACTCGATTCACGCGGGAACCCCACCATTGAGGTGGATGTCTATCTCGGATCCGGTGCCATGGGGCGCGCTGCGGTCCCATCGGGCGCATCCACCGGCGAACACGAAGCGGTAGAGCTTCGCGACGGCGATAAGAAGCGCTATCTCGGCAAAGGCGTCGAGAAAGCGGTGGCAAATGTCAATGATATCATCGCCGGTGAACTAGAAGGGCTTGAGGCGGTCGGACAGAACGCCATCGATAAAGCCCTCATCGATCTCGACGGCACGGAGAACAAGGGCAAGCTCGGCGCGAACGCGCTTCTCGGCGTATCCATGGCTGTCGCGAAAGCGTCCGCCGAGGAGCTTGGCATACCGCTCTACCGCTATCTCGGCGGCATGAACGCGAAGATGCTCCCGGTGCCGATGGCGAACATCATCAACGGCGGCAAGCATGCGGACAATAAGGTCGACTTCCAGGAATTCATGGTCATGCCTGTGGGCGCGAAGACGTTCCGCGACGCGATACGCATGGTCTGCGAAGTGTTCCATAACCTGAAAAGCGTGCTCAAGAAAGCGGGACACAATACCAATGTCGGTGACGAGGGCGGTTTTGCCCCGAACATCGACAACGAAGAATCGCTCAAATACATCATGGAAGCGATAGAGAAGGCGGGGTACGCGCCCGGTATCGATAAGGACTTTGCGATAGCGCTTGACTGCGCATCGAGCGAGCTGTTCGAAGAAGGCGGCAAGCAGGGCTATAAGTTCTGGAAGTCGAATCCGTCGAAGCTCTTCAGCGCCGATGATATGATAAAGCTCTACAGCGACTGGGTGGCGAAATACCCCATCATCTCCATCGAAGACCCGCTCGATCAGAACGATTGGGACGGCTATGTGAAGATGACGAAGGCGCTCGGCAATAAGATCCAGATCGTGGGCGATGACTTCTTCGTGACCAACCCCAAGCGGCTGAAACAGGGCATCGAGAAGGGCGCCTGCAATTCGATACTCGTCAAGGTCAATCAGATCGGCACGCTCACGGAAACGTTCGATGCGGTGCAGATGGCGCAGAAGGCGAATTATACCGCCGTGCTCTCGCATCGCTCGGGAGAGACCGAGGACGCGACGATAGCCGACATAGCGGTAGCGACGAATTGCGGGCAGATAAAGACCGGTTCCGCATCGCGCACCGACCGTGTGGCAAAATACAATCAGCTGCTTCGCATCGAAGAAGAGCTCGGCGATGTCGCTTCGTACCCGGGGGCTGCGACGTTCTATGGAATAAAGAAGTAGACTCGTTCGCACGTCTGACAATAGCGTCCGTCGCATGAGAGAACAAGGGCTCATGAGCCCTTGTTCTGCGTATCATAGAGTTGACCTATGCATCCACTATTTGCGGTCATCGGATCGCAGCTGCTTTTCACTGTCGGCGGCGTCATGCTCGCCGTGACGGCGGTGCTCGTATTGGCGTCCAAGTAGTTGGTTGTACATGAAGAGTGATCCCATATCGATGAAGCGCATCCTTACGCTCTCCATACCCACCATCATATCCTCGTTCTCGTTCAATGTCATGCAATTCCTTGACCGGGCCTTCCTCGCACATTACGGGCTCGATGATTTCAGTGTGGCGATACCCGCCGGCATGCTCTCGTTCACGGTGGCAAGTCTCTTCTTCGGCCTCACGTGGTATGTGCCCGCGCTCGTCGCTCAGTATCATGGGGCGAAACGCCCGAAGGACGCGGCGCGTGCGGTATGGCAGGGGATATATTTCTCGCTCGGCGCAGGCGTGATACTGCTCGCGGTATCCCCCCTGTGCGTGAAACTCCTTGCGATAAGCGGACGGCCGCCGGCCGTGGTGGCGCTTGCATCGGCATACTTCTATCTGACCATGGCCGCAGGCATCATAAGCCTTCTCACCAATTGCCTCAGCGCGTTCTTCAACGGGCGCGGGGAGACACAGATACCCATGGCGCTCAATATCGCCGCGAACATCGTGAACGCGATATTGGCGTATGTGTTCATCTTCGGGCTTTTCGGGGTGCCGCTCAACGGTGTCATCGGCGCCGGTGTCGCGACACTCATCGCTTCTCTTGCGAACCTGGCGCTCCATGCGTTCTTCTTTTTCAGCAGAGACAACCGCCGCAAAGCATATACTGCCGTCGCTCTGTTCGTCCCGTCGATGTTCATTCGCCTCGTCCGCTACGGCATGCCTTCGGCGCTTCAATTCTTCGTCGATATCGGCGGCTGGGGCATATTCATCATGTTCATCGAACAGACAGGGCGCAATGCCATGGCGGCAACGAGCATCGCGTTCAATATCGAGATGATAGCGTTCATGCCGGTCATGGGGCTTGCCACCGGTGTGGGCATCATCGCCGGCCAGGAAATGGGCGCACGCCGCTCGAAGAACGTCTGGCGAGTGACGCGCAAGGGCGTTGCCGTCGCGCTTGCCTTCAATGCCGTGCTTGCATCGCTTTTTTTCATCGTGCCTGAATTCTTCATCCTGCCGTTCAGTAGCTCATCGCCCGATTTTGCGGTCGTGTTCACGCTCGCCATACCGCTCATACGGATAACGGCTGCGCGGGTGCTCACCAATGCGGCGCTCATCGTGATAATGACGGTGCTTCGCAACGCCGGCGACACGCTCTTCATCATGATCGCAACGAGCATATCCGCACCGATATTCCTCGTGCTGCCTGCCTACATCATGATCTTCGTATTGAAGCTCGGACTGGCGGCGACGTTCTGGCTTATCGTCGTGTATATCTCTCTGCTTTTTGTGGTCATGCTCGCACGCTTCCTTCAGGGAAAGTGGCAGCGCATCCGTGTCATTGATGACCGAGCGGCAGGCTCGTACGGTAGATGATCTTGTTCTCCAGCACGATGTCGAAGAGCTTCGCGTCGGGGTGCTCCATGCGCGAGAGGAGCATCTGCGCGGCGGTGGTCCCGAGCTCGACGAGCGGCTGCTTTATCGCGGTTATCGTCGGCTCGTTCAATTCATAGACTACCGGATCGTCAAAACCGGCGATATAGATGTCGGCGGGTACGCGTATGCGGCTCTCGCGCGTCCATATCATGGTCTGACGCACGATGAATTCCGTGTTCACGACGAGCGCACGCGGACGGCTGTCCGGACGGACGACACGGTTAAGCCATTCGATGAGCTTGGCGGTATCGCCTTCGGTAAAGAGAACGTCGTCGTCAAAAAGTGATCCGCCGAAATCCGAAAGCGCTTTCCTGAACGCGGACAGACGTTCGACGGCGTCATAGAACCTGAGCGAATATCCGACGAATGCGGCATGCTTCACCTTGAGCGTTACCACCAGATGCCGGGCGAGCTCGGTGAGCGCGCTCGTATTGTCCGAACGGACGGAAGGTATCCCTAAATGCGATGCGTCATGATTGACGAGCACGACAGGGAGCCCCGTATCGCGTACGCGGGAAAGCACCGCATCATTGTCGGTGAAATTCGGGGATACGATGACCGCACCATCGAGGCGGTTCGTGCGGATATAGTCTTCCAGGTGTTCCGTATCGCACTGTATCCAGTGCACCGGGCGATGAGACTTAAACGAATAAAACCCGGCAAAGATATCGGCGGTATACGGGCTCGCATGGTGACCGCCCGGCAGATGATGGAAGAACACCCCCGCGGTGAGCGCGGGCAAAGCCGTATCGTCGGTAATTCTCTGCTCCATGAGAGGATTGTACGTCGGCCCCGGGTTTTTGCAAGGCGATATTTTTCATCGCTCATTTGACGTGGCATCCCCGCGTGATACAATCGCGCTCATGTCGTTGACCATCTTCGATCGCTTCCATCGCCGCCGATTCGCGGAGAACCGTGCGCGCACGGTCACGCTGCTCATGGTGTCCTACAATTACCCGAACCTCCTTTCGGCATGTCTGTCGTCGCTCCTCGCTACCCGCGATGAACAGCCGTTTACGCTCCTCATCATCGATAATGATTCCGTTCCGGAGACGAAGCGTATCCTCGCAGAATACGAGGCAGCGCATGATCTCATCCGTGTCATCCATCTTCCCGAGAACGTCAACTTCGTCAAAGCGCTGAAGATCGGCCTTGCGGAAGTGAAGACCGATCACTGCGTCACGATACAGACCGATATGACGTTCCCGAACAGAACATGGCTTCGCTATATGATAGAGCGCTACGAGGACGGGACATTGCTCTTCATCAATCAGCGGCATCCCGATGACGGAAAATGGTGCTATGGATTCTGCTTCCTCATCGATACGGCGACCTACCGGACCATCGGTGTGAACGACCGATTCACGCTCGCCTGCGAGGATTGGGATTTCATGAACCGTCTCGTCGCATCTCGCGGCACACGTGCGCTCGTACAGTCCCGAGGACCGTTCGTGTGGCATCGCACCTGCTATATCAGACAGCGCAAGGAAGGGGATGTGACCGCATCGATAGAGGCGAACGATATCGCGACCTATGCATCGATATGGGGCACGACGAAGGAACCGCGGCACCGTATGCGAAGCGTGTGACAGGCTCGGCATCACTTCAATCTCCATCCCTTCTCCCGCTCTTCCTCATTGAGAAGCATGCGCAGGCGCATACGATTCCCCGCATCACGTCCGCTCAGGGGATGAAGCTCGGCGGCGCTGAGAATGAAACCGTCATTATTGAACACAGCGCTGTACTCGCCGAGATAATACGGCCCCTCATCAACAACGAATTCGTTCGTGATCCGGCTGAAGACAGCATCGAGATCCGCCGCGGGTGAACGTATCGTACCGCGAGAAAGGGCATAGCGTCCCTTCGGCACCGGGCCGATGAAACAAAAACCATCACGCTCGAATACCGATCCGTATTCCGCACCGCTGTCGACGTTCTTAAGAGAGACTATCATCGGATTGCCGTTGAAGGAGACATACGAAACAAAACCGTAATATCTCCCGCGCGCGCTCACCTTGATCATGATGAGCGCCTCCTCGTGCGCGGCATTGCGCACGGGTATACCGGCACAGCCGCACAGGATCAGAATAGCAGCGATGCCCGCGATGATCTTTTTCATGGCACAAATTATACCATCGTAACCGTATATTGTCACGCGGCATCCAATGGACCAAATCCTCACATAAGGGGAAAGAAGAACCACAGAGAAATCTCTGTGGTCGCATTTTTCTTTTCCATGAAATATGGACCGCCTTCCCCGTTGATAAATATCCCCGTAGCCGATAGTATATCCGTCATTCACCCTTTCCATCCGTTCAAAGGCAGTATGAAACGGCTCATTCTTCTCCTCATGCTTTCATCGATCATGCTCGGCATCGATATCGACTACGGCTCGAACCAGTACCGATTCGCCCTTGTCACCGATACCGTTGCCGCAGAGCCGCGTTCACGTTCGGACGCCATGAACAATGCGGTGCTCTGTCCGCTCACGAACGCCCGGTACGGCGTCACCGCGATAACGTTCCGCGATCTTTCCGACGCGTCGGTATGCGCGGTATCGAATTTCAACTGCATCATTTTTCCGTCGACATACTTCCCGAACACGGCAAGCAATGCGCTCGTCCGTTTCATACGTGATGGGGGCGATCTTCTGCTGCTCGGCGGCCGGGCATTCGCGGATACCGCATACGAGCACGACGGGGCTTGGCGCACGAGGGATGAGATACTGGAGCGCATGTCATCGCGCGTCCGTATCGCCGTCGATTGTGATCTGAGCGGTGATTGGCGCCACGACTCCGATGAAGCCGTCGACACAACGCTCTCCCTTGTCCCGGGGTATCGCGGGCGCTCGCTTTCGGTGCGATGCGATCAACAAAGCCGATGGGACATGTTCTCCTGCGCACTGCCGCGTGCGTCTATCGCTACCGACGCGAACGTGCTCACGCTCATGCTCAAAGCCGATGCGAACACACCGTCGCTCGCTGTCGAGATAACCAAGGCAGATGGGACCCGCTTAACGGCAAAAACACCGGTAACGACGAATTGGCGGCGGCGATACCTGTCAGCACGTTCATTCCGCTCCGTTCCATCGCCAACGGGGAATGCAGGGCTTCTCTCCGATGTTGTCAGGATAGGCATTGGATTTCGTGCAGGCATTACGCAGTACGCAAAGGGCATGCATGCGTTCTCCGCGGATGACATCGGAACGCTCACGCTCCCCGATGATATAGCCAACGATATACACTTCTCATTTCCGGATGCATTCGACACCGACGCATGCATCTACACGAATGCCTGTGCCGCGGTCCCCTGGACGGATTATTCACCGATGCTGAAGCTCCCGACAATAGCAGTACTCCACGGCGGCATATCCGCCGTCGGCATGTCATTCCCCGGCGAATCGATGAGCATACCGCTCCTTTCTTCCATAGATGAGCACGGCCGCCGTGAGGGCATCGCCGCGGGTATGGCGGTATATTTCGGCGCCGGGCGGTCGAACGTATTTGGCTTTTTCGGCGTCCATGACGAAGCCTTTTACCGTACCGGCGGCTTCGCGGCATTGATCACGGATATCGCGGGACTTCTCGCATCGCGGACGCTCGGCACGATAGCATCGAACCGCTATCAGCGCATGCTCGCTCCACGGCACAGCAATGCCCCGACGGCTTTTGAACGCGCGGTGCTCACCAGGAACGGATCTCAGACCGAGAGCGGGCGTCGTTCCTTCATGATCGGCGTGAACCACTTCGGCAGCTTCGACTCACGGTTCTGGCAGCATTGGAACCCGGAGTTCATTGAAGAGGACTTCCGGCGTATGACGAATGCCGGCATCAATGTCGCACGGCTGTACGGGATACAGAACATCATCGCCGCACGGGAACGCTTCGCATATATCACATCGCTCGCCCGCGCATACGGCATATATCTTCTTCCCGTGCTCGTCGGCAATACATCCGAGCATTATGACCGCGTGAAGCTCACGAACATCGTAAGCACTATCGCCGCCGCATGTCGTGACGAGCCTTCGATCATCGGGTACGATCTGCAGAACGAGCCCTACCCCGACGGATTATCGAAGATAACGAATAACGGAAAACCGCTCGCTTCCCTTGTGCAATACGCCGACGGATGGAAATCGTATGTCGACAGAACATTGCTCGGGGCGAGAACGTTCCGCGATGCGACGCTGCCGCTCCCCGCGCGTTTCGATACCAAAGCGGAGCATGCTTTCGCCGCGTACAACGGCGTGTTCGATCAATGGATATCGTGGCAGATAAAAGCGATACGCGCCGTCGATGCGCGTACACCGATAACCGTCGGATACGATTCGTTCCATGCGCTTCTGCCCGCCAACAATGCGCTCGACTTCGTCTCGTATCACGCGTACGAAGCACCGCTCTCCCTCGCCGACATCAAAGCGAACATGACCGTGCTCGACCGACTGCGGAAGCAATTCCCGAAGAAGGTCATAACGCTCGGTGAATTCGGTTATTCAACAGCATCGCTCGTGAACGAGAAGCCCCTCGATGAGGATGCGGCATCCGTCGCCGAGTTCGCACACTATCTCTACGCGTTCGCGAACGGATACGGCGGCGTGATGAAATGGTGCCTCAACGACTGGCCTGTCACGCTCAAGGAGCGCTACGCCTCATGGGTGCCGGAGGACCGCAGCGTGTTCAATGCGTACGCGCGTATGGGGATGTATCGCTACGCAGCACCGCTCGTCGGGGTCCCGAAACCGATCGTATACTGTACGCGCTTCCTTCGTTCATTCATCGATGAAGGCGGTATCGGCGGGACATTGACGCTCAGGCCCTCACGCGCGGTGACCGGCACAGGATACTGCTACAGCAATACGAACGCACTCTTCATCGGCGACACGGACTACGCGGACGCCCGCCTGTCATTCTCCACCGGCGACGACCGCCCCGTAAACGTGCTCCTCCGATGGGATGTCCGCTCACTTACGATAGCCGCAAGCCGCGACATGACCGTCACGCTCAAGCCGTCGCTCATCGGCACGAACGCCGTATGCGACAGCACACCCGCACTGTCCGTCGATAGTGCCGGCATCAGGATACGGCTCTTCGCGGGGGGGGCGGCGACGTTCACCGTAAAGCCGCGCTGAGCAGAATGGCTGTCGTTGTCAATTCGTATGTATTTGTTATACTGTGCGATGTAAGGAGCATCCCATGAAACCGATAGACCCGAAACGCCAGGAAGAACGATGGATACGACAGTAGTTATTGCGTTCGGGCTGACACTTTTTGCGGGACTCGCCACCGGCATCGGGAGTGCGCTCGCGTTCTTCGCCAAGCGCACGAACACGCGATTCCTTTCGATAGCGCTCGGCTTTTCCGCGGGCGTCATGATCTATGTTTCCCTGGTGGAGATATTCTTCAAGGCGAAAAGCGCGCTCGTCGGCGCGCTCGGGGATAGACCCGGCTATTGGCTGACCGTCCTTTCATTCTTCGGCGGCATTGCGCTCATCGCCCTCATCGATAAGCTCGTGCCGGTGTTCTTTAACCCGCACGAGTCGCACCGCATTGAGGAAGTGCAGGGCGCGAGCACGGGAGAAGCGCTGAAAAAGTCAAAGCTTCTGCGCATGGGCATACTCACAGCACTTGCCATCGGTATTCACAATTTTCCCGAGGGGCTCGCTACTTTTCTCGCGGCGATGAAGGACCCGAAGCTCGGCATTGCCATTGCGGTGGCCATAGCCGTGCATAATATACCGGAAGGGATATCGGTATCGATACCTATTTACTATGCGACCGGAAGCAAGCGCAAGGCATTCCTGCTCTCATTCCTCTCCGGGCTCGCTGAGCCCGTCGGCGTGATCGTCGGCTATGTGATACTCCGCCCGTTCATGAACGACACTGTGTTCGGCGTGCTCTTTGCCATGGTAGCAGGCATTATGGTGTTCATATCGCTCGATGAACTCCTGCCTACCGCGCGCGAGTATGGGGAGCATCATCTTTCGATCTATGGACTTATCGCCGGTATGGCGGTGATGGCGGTAAGCCTCCTGCTCTTCGCATAAAAAAACGCTGCCCGCCTTATTTTCCATCACTCATCGGAATACCGAGCGCCTTCGCAACACCTTCGCCGTACGCCGTATCCGCTTTCAGGCAGTTCCCGATGTGGCGGACCTTCACTTCCTTCGGGGCATCGCCCATCGCACGCGCCGTATTCTCGAACAACACCTTCTTCTGGGCGTCGTTCATGAGGTTAAAAAGCGCTTTCGGCTGCGAGTAATAGTCGGTGTCCTCGCGGTGATCCCAGTGGTCGGCGGCGCCGTCAAGCGCAAGCGGCGGCTCTTTGTATTCCGGCTGCTCCTGCCATTCGCCGTAGCTGTTCGGTTCATAACCAAGCGTCGCTCCGTGATTGCCGTCCACGCGTGCCGCACCGTCGCGGTGGAACATGTTGAGGAACGGACAACGCGATTTATTGACCGGTATCTGATGATGGTTCACACCGAGCCGGTAACGCTGCGCATCGCCGTAGGAGAAGAGACGCCCCTGCAGCATTTTATCCGGAGAGAAGCCGATACCCGGAACGATGTTCGCCGGATTGAACGCGGCCTGCTCCACATCGGCAAAATAATTCTCCGGATTGCGGTTAAGCTCCATCACACCGACCTCGATGAGCGGATAATCCTTATGCGGCCACACCTTGGTGAGATCGAACGGGTTGAACGGTGTTTTCTTCGCCTGTTCCTCGGTCATCACCTGAATGGCCATCGTCCACTTGGGGAAATCCTTCTTCTCGATGCTGTCAAAAAGATCGCGCTGATTACTTTCACGGTCATTGGCGATGATCGCGGCGGCTTCAGCATCGGTGATGGTCTTTATCCCCTGCTGCGTTTTCAGTGTGAATTTCACCCACACACGTTCATTCTTTGCATTGTACATGCTGAACGTATGGCTGCCGAAACCGTGCATGTGGCGATAGCTCGCAGGGATCCCGCGCTCGCTCATGGTTATCGTTATCTGATGCAGCGCCTCGGGAAGACTTGTCCAGAAATCCCAATTATTCTTCGCGCTCCTGAGGTTCGTCTTCGGATCGCGCTTTACCGCATGATTGAGGTCGGGGAATTTGAGCGGGTCTTTCAGGAAGAACACCGGCGTATTGTTGCCGACAAGGTCCCAATTGCCTTCCTCGGTGTAGAACTTCATCGCAAAGCCGCGTATATCGCGTTCCGCATCGGCGGCACCGCGCTCTCCCGCGACGGTGGAGAAGCGCACGAAGAGTTCGGTCTTCTTCCCGACGGCGGAAAATATCTTCGCTTTCGTGTACTTCGTGATGTCATGCGTTACCGTGAACGTGCCGAAGGCGCCGGAGCCTTTCGCATGCATGCGCCGCTCGGGTATCACCTCACGGTCGAAATGCGCGAGCTTTTCCAGGAACCATACGTCCTGCAGCAGCATCGGTCCGCGTTTGCCTGCGGTCATTGCATTCTGATTGTCTACAATGGGCGCACCATTGGTGCTGGTAAGTTTTTTTCCGTTTCCGATCATAGTATTCCCCTTTATCAATATTAAGAATGATTAAATGTAAATATCTCACGATAAATGTCAAGCGGCAGCCCGGGATGGTGTGTGACTTTCTATTGTGGCAACGCAGCGAAATAATTGCAAATGGCTATGGTTAGCCAGACACGAATTACACTAATTCCCACGAATTATTCGTGTTTATTCGTGCAATTCGTGTCTATCCCTCTTAATCCGGCGTTAATCGATCAGTATATTTCAGCTACAAAAAAATTCACTCGCCCCGGGATGGATATATGGTGCCGAATACTCAGGGGGATTTCAGATCGATTACTGCGCCGCCCGGCACTTCCACTGCGCGTGCATCGACGCCTATCCATACGCACTTCGCCGATGGATTCCGTACGACAGTGCCGTCCGCCGAGAATATGAGCGACCGCACGGCTTTCATGTAATCACATATCTCGATATTCGTCGCATACCAGACATCGGTCCGTCCGCCGACCTTCCTGCAGAACGATTCGATGAGGTCCCAGTTATTGTCATTGTCGAATTCGTAGCTGTGCCCCCACAGGTAATAGAGCAGGAGCCGACCGCGCGGATCTTCGGCGATAAAGCGATCCGTCGTTGCAAGTAAGTCCTTCTTATGATGGCAGGTCGCGCCCCAGCGGAGAAAATCATCAGGCAGAGAGAACCCGTTGTGCGATACCGTCGTCCGCGCATATTCAATACCGAGCGACGGCAGCATGCGCAGCACGATGTCATTGAACGTGCCGAACGGATAGGACATGCCGCGTACCGGCGCTCCGGTGATATCCTCGAGGTTTTTTCTATCATCAAGTATCTCGCGGGCTATCACTTCCGCGGGGGCGTATTCCAGGTGCGGATGTGTTACCGTGTGCACGGAAACCTCATGCCGCGCAAAAAGCATCGGTATCTCTTCTTTGGTTATATGCGTTGCATCGCCGAGAAAACCGGAATTGAGATGGAAGCTTCCGCGTACGCCGTTCGAATCCATGATGCCGGCAAGCCGCCGATCGGCTGTTTTCCCGTCATCGTAACTCAGCGTAAGGCATTTCTGCAGTCCGCCGGGAAAGCGGTTCAACTGTACACGCATAAGGATCCTCAGAGTGAATGGGAACGAAGCGCTGATCTATTCTTTTACCTGCGTCGTGAGGAATGTCTGTATCGTCATCTGGCCGATCTGATCCTGCAATTCCTCAATTCCATCCATGTG
>JBBTBY010000158.1 GCA_038043445.1 Spirochaetota bacterium | reverse complement strand
AACTACGCCAATTCGTATTACCCTGCATCTGATCGATCGCTTTGATGATCTGTTACATTGTCGCCGGATACGGGGATGTCGCTTGAAAGCTCACCTTATTGATAAGTCCCATTTCAACCGGATTGGTGTAGATAAAGCCCATAGCCGGCTGGTCCAGATGCCCGCTGTCCACCATATCTTCGAAGATGCGCTCAGCCTCGGCGGAACCGACCACAAGCCCGATAAATTCCTTTTTGGGATTGATAGTCAGCTGGAGAAAGAATCCTAACCGATCGCGTATCCCGTGCCCGTATCCGAAGGTGATAGTCGGCGAAGGGCTGCCTGCGAGCATGGCACTGTGAGCGATCTCTTCCGCATGATCGAGCTGGCAGATGCAGTTCACGGCGATAAGATCCTTCTGGAACTCGTACTGTGCCGGGGCGGCGGCAGTGCCGCTCGCGGAGAACGGAGCTGGTCCGTTATACCACGTGTCGTGTATCTTCGTAGCGTAAATAGCACCGGCGCCGAAGTAATGGAGCCGCCCCACATGTACCAGGGTATTCATGAGCAGTTCGAGATGCTCTTTCGTCACTATCAGCGTAAGGATATCGAATGAGGGCGATATTCCCGGAAGCGGTATGACACCAAGCTTCTGCTTGTGGAGCACTCCCCGTCCCTTTGCGAGAAAGACGCGCTCAGCCCCCAGTTTCACTGCAGCATCGATGAGCGATCGGCTCTTTTCGGGCTCGACAGTTACGGTGACCTTATAATGATCTTTTGAGTTTTTGTATTGCGCATTCATCGTGTTACTCCGCCGTCTGCAATTCTTTTACCTTGGACTTCCTCGTGCCGAGGAACATCCCCAGAAGCAGGATGTTGAGCACCGGATAGGCCGAGGCAAGCGCCAGCACGCCGAAACCCTCACCCGCGCCGGTAGCGACGCTCAATGAAAGCCCGAGCGCAAGCTTCAAGGGAACGGTCACCGGACCGGTCGTAACGGCACCGCCGTCCCAGGCAATATTAACGAATATCTCCTGATTGAGCACCGTCAGTATCGCCAGAAGGACATAGGGAGGAAGCAGGAGGTACAGCAGATTGATATTATAGAGCAGAGATACGATACCGAGCCCTGCACCGATACCCACGCCCAATGCCACCGCTTGGCTGAACAGGTTCTTTTTGAAAGCGCCCTGTGTCACATCCTCTACCTGCTGACCGAGCACATTGAATGCTGGCTCTGCGAGCGTTGCGCCATATCCCAGTATGACCGCAAAGATGACAACGATCACTTTGCCGATCTCCGTCGGGTAGAGCGATGTCTCGGCCGGGAAAAGCGGCAGATAGTCGAGGAATGCCGCGGGCATTCGGCTTCCCATCTGATTGCCGAGCGTACCAAGGCCGGCCGTCAAGCCGAAAAAGAACAAGGTCAATCCGATTATCGCAAAAACGAGCGCCAGTATTATCTGCTGGATCTGTGGACCCTTGCGCCGCAGAATAAGCATGACGATGAACAGAAAAGCGAATATCGGCAGGATGGCCCGCACTCCGAGCACAAGGGAATCGAGTAATACCGCGGCGCTATTCATATACCCAATACTGGCAAGTATACCGGCGACCTGTTTCTTCATGCCCGGAGGAACATCGCTCTTGAGCGTAATGCTGCCCTTAAGCGCCTTCTCGTCGGTCACCGTTACGGTATATACCCGCTCAAAAATACCGACGGGGCTTTCCCTGAGATTATATCCCAACTCCGTGAGGAGCGCTGGCACCTGCGCGCGTACCTCAGGCCCGAAACCGCGTTTTATCTTTATACTCTGATGCTGATCGCTCACCTCATACGCAGCGAGGAATAATCTCTTTTTTTCAGCCGGCAGTCGCGCCGTTTTGACGGAATAATCCGCATACTTCAGATCGGACGGCAATGTCAGGAGTCGCAGCCGGGGATAAAAGACCGTGAACTCAAGTGCCGTCGGCAATTGTATCTTTTCAGCACCGGCGCTGTCGAGCGCTTCCTTCGCCGCCGCATCGGGTACCGCAGCTGCAGAATGCGTCTCGGTCGCGGGGGCCGCGGCAGCATGCCCTGCCGGAGCGGCGTGCGCGCCAACATTCGTAACAAGGGTACTCGTATGCGCTGCGGGCGCATGATGCCCTTTCGCCCTGAGATCGCTATTGAATGTATAAAGAACGAACGTCAGTATTATCACCGCGGTAATAGGCACGACTGAGATAAGCCCGACCATGCCGAACCCCGCCATCGTGGGATTCATTTTCCCCGAAGCGCGGCAGACACCCACGCCGAGAGCGAGCACGAGCGGACAGAGCACCGGACCGACAATGACAGCGCCGGTATCCCAGGCAAGGCCTATCGCCGATGCGAGCATTTTATCCTGCGAAGCGATTATCGTGAGCACTATGCCGATAAGCACAAGCGGCAGCACTATCGGCTTCAAGCTCCATCCATAGAGAAAACGAAGCGTTCCGATGACCACCGCGACACCGACACCGAATGCGACCGTACCCACCAGTATCATCGGCTTACCGACAAGGAGCATATAGAGAAGCGGGGCATGTTCCTCTTTCAGCTGGGACGCAGCCACCTGAAGGGTGCCGAGCACCGGCTCGCCGAACGATGCCAATATGCCGAGCATGAACGCAAAAATAAGAACGACGATGCTGGGGCTGCTCTTCGGCAGGTTATTGCCAACGATCTCTCCAATGGGGGCCAAGCCTATCCGAATGCCTTCAAGGAAGAACGCCAGCCCGATAAAAACAAGCACGATACCGCCGATGACAAATCCGGTCTGTAGAATACTGTATCGGAGAATGACAAGTTGGAACAGAACTATATACAGACATACCGGCACAACGACAAGCGCCTGCTCCTTGATATTATGATACGCATACGGTATCACAAGCCGCATCTGCTCTTTGAACGATAGATGAACCTTTTCCATTGAAAACCTCTTAGCTCAGTTGAATAAGAAGGATAATCCGCATCACGATCACCGACATGGGTCAGTATATCGCTCCCGTTATGAAACGTCAAGTAAATGTTGAAACAATAAATACGTCAATTCCGTTGCATAAAAAAATCGATGGCTATATAGTGGTGTCAGAAGTCCTTCAGACACCGAAGAGAGGAGATGCGTATGGCAACGCAGCAATCAGCCGGCAAAGTCAAGATCTCGTTCAAGCAGACCGTCGACATGCTCGGCCCCTATGCATGGAAAAAGGTTCTCGATCAGATAAAATCCGTATCGCTTATAGTCGTCTATCTCGTTCTCTTCCAAACCCTCATCCTCGGCGTATCCATATCGCACGCCCTCGTCGTAGCTTTCGGCATTGGCGTTGTGGTCATAGGCCTCGCCCTGTTCATGGAAGGGCTTTTCCTCGGCCTCATGCCGCTCGGCGAAATATGCGGCGTAAAGCTCCCGCAGAAAACCGTTCTCCCGGTCATTTTAATATTCGCTATCCTGCTCGGTATCGGTGCGACGCTTGCCGAACCGGCCATCGGCGTTCTTAAAATGGCCGGATCATCGGTTAAAGCATGGGATGCGCCTCTCCTCTTCCTCATTCTCAATAAAAATTCCGGTTATCTTGTCGCAGCGGTCGGCGGCGGCGTCGGCATTGCCGTCATGTTCGGCATGCTCCGCTTCCTGTACAATTGGTCGCTTAAACCCTTCATATATGTTCTTTATGCCATCGGCGGCGGCATCTCGATATGGGCCTTCTTTGAGCCGAACCTTATTTATGTAACCGGTCTTGCCTGGGACTGCGGCGGTGTGACCACCGGACCGGTCACCGTTCCTCTCGTACTCGCGCTCGGGATAGGCATATCGCGTGTTGCCTCAAAAGGCGACAGCGGCGGTGCCGGAGGTTTCGGCGTTGTCACGCTTGCATCGGCATTCCCCGTTCTCGCCGTCATGGGGCTCGGCATGCTGTTCCTCCCCGGCGTCCCCTTGCCGATGAAGGATGTCGCTTTTTTCAGCGCGGATAATCGTGCGAAAGTGACATCGTTGTTCACCAGTGAAAATGAAATGAGGAACTATTGCCTTAAGAACGCCTCCCCGAAGGCGCAGCTTGCCGCTTTCAACGACGATCCGAAGAACATGCTGAATTACGTCGCCGAACTCGGCACGAATGAATCGATGCGCACGCTCTGTTTCGGAAGCACTGCGGTTTTCACCGACTGGCTTCTCAAGAGCGGCAGTCAGGAACAGCGGCTTGCGGTATACGGCACGCCGGAAAAAGTAAAAGAAGCGATAGAACATTTGCTGGCGAACGCTCCGCCCGCATTCAATTGGAAGGATATATTCACCCGCAACGGTATCGGGGCTGTGCAGGCCATTCTCCCGCTCAGTCTGTTCCTCGTATTGGTATTGCTGCTCGTTCTGCGCGAAAAGATGAAACGCGCCGATGAGATATTCCTCGGGATATTCCTTGCCGTCATCGGCATGTCGCTCTTCAATATCGGCATTGAGCTCGGCCTCTCGCGGCTGGGGAGCGAAGTGGGAACGAAACTGCCCTCCTCCTTCAAAGCGATAGAGATGCCCGAGCAGACACAGAACATCCGTGACTTCGATCCATCCATCGTGAACAAAGCGGTAACGCCGGACGGGACCGTACACGAATTCTTCTATCAGAAGACGAAGGGTTCCTATGCGATGACGCCGTACAAATCCAACAATTTCGATGCGGCAACATCGCAGTACTCATACACGCCGGTACGCGGCCCGCTCTTCGGCTTTGTCGGCGGGCTGATAATGGTGCTCTTCTTTGCGTTCATGATGGGGTACGGGGCCACACTTGCAGAGCCCGCGCTTAATGCCCTCGGTGCGACCGTAGAAGAATTGACCGTCGGAACGTTCAAGAAATCGCTCCTCATGCAGGCTGTCGCCATAGGTGTTGGCGTTGGCATAGCCTTCGGCGTCGTGAAGATCGTATTCGATTGGCCGCTTATCTGGATGCTCGTCCCGCCATACTTGATCCTTGTCGTGCTCACAATCATATCGAATGAGGACTTCGTCAATATCGGCTGGGACAGTGCCGGCGTTACCACCGGCCCGGTAACGGTGCCGCTCGTTCTTGCCATGGGTCTCGGCGTCAGCAGTCAGGTAGGCGTTGTCGAAGGTTTCGGCATTCTCGCTCTCGCATCCGCCTGGCCTATCCTGTCGGTTCTTATCGTCGGGCTCGTTGTCACCATGAAGCGAAAATCAGCGCTCACCGAATCGGTAAAAGCGGCGTAAGGGGAACATCATGCAGACCAGGAAAACGACCCAAATAACCTGCGAAGTGTATAAGACGATATCCAGCCGTGTTGTCGATGCGCTCAAGAAAGCCGGTGTCGCCGATGTGCACATCCAATCGGGGCGCGCTGTTGTGCTGAAGGAAACGAACGGTATATTCGGCATCGGTGCAGGAATGAAGCTGGACGAAGAACCGTCGGAGCTCTTCCGCTGCAATGTCGCGGAAGGAAGCGAGGACGCGGTCATAAAAAAGATGATCGATGCGGCAGATCTTACCGTACCCGGCCGCGGCAGCGTTGTATCTGAAAACATCGCCAGTACCGGCGATCCGTCACAACCGGCGAAAGGCGACGGCCATTCTCTGGCAACAGGCCTTTCCGGCATAACGTGCATCGTACAGCGCGGCCAAGGTGACACCATAGTGCGTGCAGCGCTCGATATGGGGTTTTCCGTCCCGAACATCACCTTCGGCGAAGGTACGGGACTGCGCGACAAACTCGGTCTTCTGCGCATAACGATCCCTGCTGAAAAGGACGTCGTACATATAACGGTTGCCGAACAGGATGTCAATGAAGTGATGAACGTACTTATCGACGCCGGCAAGCTCGATCAGCCGGGCAAGGGATTCATCTATAACTACCCGGTCGCAAAAGGCCTGCTCAACACGAAGATACTCCGCGGCAAGCAGAAACATGCTGCGAGCATCGAGCAGATGATATCCGCGATCGATGATGTCAAAGGCAATACCGAATGGCGCAAACGCAGCGCAGGAACGGGAACGACCGATAAACGCAAATTCCTGAGCGACCTCGTCAATTTCACGCTTATCTGCAATGAAGGCCGCGCCTCCGATCTCGTCCGTGCTGCCATGGGTGTCGGTGCTGCCGGCGCAACGATAAGCAAGCTCCGCTACCTCCGTTTTGACGGCAAGGGGAGCGATACTTCGACGGCTCGTGAGATGAGCGACCTTATCATTTCGCAGGCCCAGGTCGATACGATAGCGAAAGCTATGGAAGAAGCGGGTGTTTTTGACAAGAACACTGCCGGGGTCATCGAGCTGAAGCCGGTGCCGAAGGCATGTACCTATCTCGGTGCAAGCCGATAGTAACATCGCTGATACGCTTTTTGCCTTGCATTTTTTGACGCCGCCTGTACAATTCCCGGCACATCAGCACCCATGGAAACGCCCGAACGAAAACGCATTGCCCCTCTCGCCATAGGCGCCCTAGGCGTCGTATTCGGCGACATCGGGACATCCCCGCTCTACACACTCCGCGAATGCTTTGCCCCGCATTACGGTCTCTCATTCTCGTATGCCGATGTCTGCGGGATACTATCGCTCATATTCTGGGCGCTTATCCTCGTTGTCACATCGAAATACGTCATCTTCATCATGCGGGCGGACAATCAGGGTGAAGGCGGCATACTGTCGCTCCTCGCGCTCATCATAGCCAACCGTGACATTAAAAAGGCGATCGTGCCCATTGTCGTCGTAGGCCTCGTAGGTATGACGCTCCTTCTTGCCGAAGGGATGATAACCCCTGCCATTACCGTGCTCGGTGCCGTGGAAGGCCTCGAAACTGCTGCCGCAGGATTTAAGCCGTTCGTCATACCGATATGCATCATCATTATCGTCGGGCTCTTCCTCCTGCAGCGCCGCGGCACGGGCTTTATCGGCATCATTTTCGGACCGCTCATGATAATCTGGTTCCTCGCGATCGGGGTTCTCGGCGTCAATTCCATCATCAAGTCGCCGGAAGTGCTCTGGGCGATCAACCCGTATTACGCCGTGCAGTTCTTTCTGGCGCACAAACTCGCAGGCGCGCTTGTGCTCGGTGCTGTCGTGCTTGCGATAACCGGGGCGGAGGCGCTCTATGCCGACCTCGGTCACTTCGGGAAATCGCCGATACGCTTTGCCTGGTTGTTCCTTGTGTTCCCATCGCTCATACTAAACTACTTCGGACAGGGGGCAGCCGTACTCCGTCATGGTGAAGCTGCAGTGGCGAACCCTTTTTATTATCTCGCACCGTCATGGGCGCTCTACCCGCTCATCGTGATCGCAACGATAGCCGCCATCATCGCTTCGCAAGCGCTTATCTCAGGCGCGTTCTCGCTCGTTCAGCAGGCCATGCAGCTCGGGTATGTCCCGAAGATGAAAATAGTGCACACATCCTACGCCATGCACGGTCAGATTTATATCCCCACGGTCAATTTCGCCCTCATGTTCGCCTGCGTATTCCTCGTGCTCTTCTTCAAGTCATCGAGCAATCTTGCCGCGGCATACGGCATTTCCGTCATGGGCACCATGACCTGTACCAGCATTCTCTTTACCGTGCTCTCACGGCAGGTCTGGAAATGGCCGCTCATGCTTACGCTCATGGTCTGTATCGAATTCTTCATCGTCGATCTGTCGTTCTTTTCCGCAAACGTCTACAAGGTGGCCAACGGCGGCTGGTTCCCCATCATAGCGGCGATAGTGTTCTTCACGCTCATGCAGACATGGAAACGCGGCAGCACGGAGATACATCGCATCATGTCGGCCGGGAGCGTGCCGTTCGACAATTTTCTCATGGGGCTCGCGAAGAAGCAGTATGATGTCGTGCGCATTCCCGGCACCGCCGTGTTCATGATAGGCAATCTCAAGAACAAGCTCTCCGTGCTTCTGCATCATCTCAAGCACAACAGGATACTGCATGAGACGGTGATAATGCTTTCAATCGGTTTCGAGAAAGTGCCCTCCATCGACCCGGGCGAGCGGCTTACGATAACCCGCTACACCGAGGGATTCGTCGAGATCCGGACACGCTTCGGATACATGGAATCCCCGAAGATAGACGAGGTGATAGATCTCTGCAATAAGAACGGGTTCTCGCTCGACGCCCAGCAGATAAGTTTCTATGTCGGCAGGGTGAGCATCGGCATAAGCGATAAGCCGGGCTCCGCGCGCTGGCCGCGTAAGCTCTTCCGTTTCATGCACCGCAACGCCGAATCCGCCATCGATTATTTCGGCATACCGCCGGGGCGCGTCATCGAAGTAGGCACACAGATAGTTCTTTAAAAAAAGCCCCCGCGTTGCCGCGGAGGCTTTCAGACAGGAACGATATACTATTTCTTCGTTGCGTCTTTTTTCGTTTCTTTCGCGTCCGTCTTCGCCGGTGCTTTGACGTGTGCGCATTCCTTCATGCCTTTCTTCGCGCAGCCCGGGCAGACCTTTGCGGCTTCTGCCTTGACATGCGTGCACTCTTTCATGCCTTTCTTTTCACAGACCGGGCAGACCTTCGCAACTTCCTTGACCTCGGTCTTCGTCGTGACGGCCTTCGCAACAGCCTTCACTTCCGTCTTCGCAACTGCTGCCTTGGCATCAGCCTTGGCTGTCGGAGCGGCTTTCGCGGCATCCGCTGCGAACGCAAAAGCGCCCGCAAGGACCACCGTCGAAAGCATCATGATGAGATGCTTCATAGAGATACCTCCTGAAAATTTCCGATACCAATGATACCGGCCGGGGTGTTGCCCCGAATATGCGTGCGATGATACTACTATCGCAGAGTATGTCAAGCAGCGCGGCAAAATCATCCTCATCCGAGCGAGAATATCGCCCGTGCAATGGTGAAATAATAGAGGAGCGCCATTACATCGCCGAGCGCGAGCGTAAGCGGACCGGCCGCGATGGAAGGGTCCTTGCCGAATGCATGGACAAGGCGAGGCACCACCGCACCGAACGCCGCCGCCGTCAGCATGGCGAGCGTGATGCTTGCAAGCATCACTACGGATGCCGCGGCGTCATGTTTCCAGAGAAAAAGGAATACCGCGACCACCAGCGCCGATGCGATGCCTACCGTGAACGCCGTCATCGTCTCCCGCGCGACCGTGAACGCCGTCTCCCCGAACGATTTCTTCTTCCTGAGACCGGCGAGCGCAAGCGTCATGGACTGAATGCCGATGCTCTCGGCAAGCGCAAGCACGAGCGGCAGAAAAAGCGCGATGATAAGGTATGCAGAAAGCGTCGCATGATACGCATTGGCGATGACGGCGCAGATGACACCGCCCGCGATGGTCGAGATAAGCCACGGAAAACGCGCGGTGAACGAGCGAAAGATGTTCCGGTGCCTGCGTTCGTCGGCGGTGACGCCGATGAGCTGGAACACGTTCTCGCGCGCCTCGCGATCGGTCAATTCGAATATTTCGTCGGAGAACAGGTTCACATCGACGACACCGAGCATCCTGCCGTGCGAATCGATGACGGGGAATGCGAGGAACCGGTACATGATGAAGAATTCGCAGGCATCCGAAACGCTCGCCGTATGCGGGAGCGATATTATCGACGGCTCGATGATATCACGTACACGGGCATCAGGTTTGCTCGTCAAAAGCGACCGTGTCGATACGATGCCGGTAAGCCGCTTATGGGCATCGAGGACATAGAAATACACTATCTTTCCGGGGAGCTTCTTCGTGCGGAGCCCGGCGAGCGCACGGGATATGGTCGCGTCATGCGGGAGCGAGACATAATCCTGTTTCGTATAGTTCAGTATCGGTTCATCGAGCTCGGCCATGATATTTCCTTACCATTGTTGTCTCTCCCCCATACTACAATAGAAAATAGAAATTGTGAATACAGCGCTTGCGCATAGCTTGCGCGGCGAGTGTTTTTTTTTGCAGTGAAATGTTCTGATCGATCGCCGCCAAATTAAGAGGGATAGACACGAATTGCACGAATAACCACGAATAATTCGTG
>JBBTBY010000157.1 GCA_038043445.1 Spirochaetota bacterium | reverse complement strand
CGATATTTCCGGAATAATTCGGATGCCCGGTATCTCAACCGGCCGCTGTTCAATCTTGAGTACGCATCCGTGTACTGGGGTAAATATCGGCATGAGGAAGGGCTGCTTTTCCCGGCATACGCGGCGTTCCAGCAATTAAGCGCCATCACGTTCGCGCATCAGCCGGTCATCATGCGCGCAGTACAGCCGCTCACCGCGTTCTATCATGGGCGCGACCCCGTTGCGCGTGCGGGACAGGTCATCGCTGCGTTCCTGTATCAGCGGGGTGACGTGTCGCCGGCAGCGCATACGGCCGCTATGGTCATGAATGACGCCTATATTTTCAGCGACGGTAATATGAACCGCATGATGAACGGGGAACAGAGCAAGATCGCGCTGCTCACCGGTTTCGGACTGCAGTATGATGGATCGATACCGGCGGGACTACCCCCCTACCGGAAAGCCGACATGATCGTAGTCCCCGCAGAGGGAAGCAGCACGATGGATGTCTCTCAATGGGCGGCGAACATCGTTGAGAGCGGCGACAGCAAGGCGATTGATCCTATCATCAACAAAATGAAAGCGCTCGGGATACTATCGGCTGATAATATCTCAAGCGGCGCGAACGGCATCCTTCAGAGCGACACGAAGGAAATAACCCTTGACGCAAAACAAAAACGCTTCACCGTCATTACGCCGCGCACCGAGGGCGTATCGCTCCATGCGGGTGAACGGGCTGAGCTGAAACAGATGACCGTTGCGGAAACAACTGCGGCTGCAACGGTCGCATTATCATCGCTCGACGGAGAGGCGGTCGCAAAAAGCAAACATCTTCTGCTCATCTACTCGACCGATGCGGTCAATACAGGGCATGAAACATCCGACGACCGGACGACACTGTTCAATCTAGGGAAACTGCCTATCCTCGTTGAAACAGGGAGGCTGCGCGTTGCCGTCACGGTCGCTGATGCAGCGTCCAAAAAGATATGGGCGCTCGGGCTGGACGGCAGCAGGAAGGAAGAGATAGTGCCCGTCAGCACTGACGGCGGCAGGATGAAGATCGCCATAGATACAGCATCGCTCAAAACGGGGCCCGCATTCTTCTTTGAGATAGCTGAGAAGTGACAAAGGAGTTGTTCCGATGAAACTGACCATGGGTGAGGAACACGTCATTGTGCGGGGCATCCGGCCCGAAGAGCAGCTCTGGGGAGCCTATCAATTCCCCCGGCCCTACAAACTCGGCGACCGGTTCGTCGTCGCAGTGCATGTCACCGATGATGACATCAAATCCTTCGGCGAGAGGAACCGCTGGTTCGAAAGCCGCGACGGAGGAGATCATTGGGCGGAGATCGACGCGGCGATCGCTACCCAGTGCGGACTGCTTCTCCAGAATGGCGAGAGGATATACTTCCCGATGGAGTCGGGCGTAAGCCTCTCGAAATACACGTTCACGTCGCAGAACCACTACACACCCGATTACGACTTCAGCAGGAAGGCGGATGAGGGGACTATCCCTCTCCCCGACGGTATCACGCACTGGCTCGGCGGCTTGGAGATAAAGGCCTATAACGCCGACAGACTCCCGGAGAGCCTTTCCAGGAAGGAGTGGCTCGCAATGCGGACGCCCTCAGGCAGGACTAAACCCGTAGAGGAGCATGTCAAAGTCGACTGGCCGTATCTGACGCGCGTTGTTTATTCGGGCGGCGGCTATGACAACATCTTAAAGCCGATATTCCCGCGCGGCAACACGAAGATCGGCCCCGACGGCGCGATCTGGGTGAGCGCGTTCTCCGGCGAGGGACATATCAACCCGGCCAACGGGAAGTACAGCCCCTATTACTCGGCGGAACTTTTCCGCTCCGAGGACTACGGTCATTCCTTCACGCGGCGCGCCCATATGGAATACGAGGCCGACGGCCATGAATATCCCTACCAGAGCGGCGGTTTCAGCGACAGCGATTTCGAGTTCATGCCCGACGGCTCGATCGTCTGGTTCTTCAGGTCGACCTGGTTCGCCTATACCGGCAAGGAGTGGGACCCGATGTACACATCCCGCTCGACGGATGGCGGATTCACGTGGTCGAAGCCGCGCAAGTTCGCGGACGTCGGCATCCTGCCGCGCCTGTGCCGGCTTAACTGCGGTGCGACGCTCCTCTGCTACGCGAGGCCCGGCATGTACGTCTCTGCCGCCGAAGATGCCGGGGGGACCACTTGGACAGAGCCGCTCGTCGTTATGACCGCGGACGACAGAAGCAGTCTCGCCAACAGAAAGATCGACAGGCCGAGCTTTCATGAGTGGGTCGGGGCATGCCACAATCCGGAGATCATGCCGCTTGACAGTAACAGCGCGCTACTTTTCTACAGCGACTTCTATTATCCGGATGTAGACGGCGTGAAGCGTAAGACGATACTCTGCAGGAAGATCACGGTGGAAGCATAGCTGCTGCCGGTGAAATCACAGGGATATCCCTTCCTGCATAGCTACCGATCGGTAATGAGCCGCCGCGGTATCGTATTCAGCTTCGGAGGCAAGATGTTCGAGCATGAGCGGAACATCATGCGGCAGTTCGCTCAGCGCATGGAGGTATGCGGCGATATCAAGCCCCCCGGTGCCGGCCATCACTTCCTCGAGGATGACGCTGATGGAGGGTTCCTTCATACGGATATCCTTTGCATGGGCCGATACGATCCTGCCGCCGAAACGCCGCACGCAGTCGCGAATGATGTCGCCGCTCCTGAAATATGCGCGCGGGCAGTTGATGAGATTGACGAGGTCAAGATGTACGCCGAACAGAGGGCGATCGACCGCTTCGATCAGACGCTCGATATTCTCCGGCGAGTCGGTGATGTCGAACGGGAACATCTCATAGCAGAACGATGCCCGGCGCGGCCTGACCGCATCGATGAAAGAACGCGCCATCGATACCGCTTCATCGAACGCATCATCGGAAAAATTCATCCCGACATGCCGCGAGTTCCCGTTGCCGCGGCAGTACGATCCGAAGATATTCACCGCGCATTGCGCCCCCAGTTCGTCGGCAAGGCGGAGGGCATCGGTCATTGTGTCTCGATTCCTGTCCCGCGCCGCGGTATCGGTGTCGACGAGGTTCTGCCAGTAGCCCACCTCGGCGATCATGATATCTTCTTCGGCGAACGCATCGCGGACGGCCCGTACTGCAGCACGGTCGTTCACATCGACCTGCGGAGCGTATGCCGCGCGATAACCTTTTTTCTTTACCGCACGGGCGAGGGCTACGGGGTCTGTTGCGCTGCTGCCGTGACTTTCACCGGCACCGCCGGTTTTTTTTATCGGATCCGTGAATACCGGTGCACCGAATCGTATCATTGTTCGCCCCCTTTGGAGAGATCGTTTGATGCCGGTATTATACCGCGAACGACCATTTTTTTGTCTCAGCGTTGAATCCGTCGCTGCCGATGCACGAGGGGACTTCACGCGCCGCGCGATCGATGACATCGCCGTTGGGAAGATCCCCGAGGGGGAGATCGATGCGCGTATTGTCAAGGGCGCTGAAGCACATGCCTTCGATGATCTCATATCCGTGATACGCCGTTTCGATATTGCATGAATGTACTTTCGTGCCATCATCGAGCCAATCGGCAAGCTCGGCAAGATAGGGCGTCTGCAATCTGCGCTGCGCGTCCGACCAGCGGTCGAATTCCCCGCCGATGACACTGCCGCCTGAGCTTTTTGTGAACGCCCCCCAGCGCCCGTTGGTCTCCGACCAGGCATAGCCATGCGTGCCGTATGCGGTGAGGCGGTTATTCGTCCAGAACATGTCGTACGTGTCGCCGGTCCTTTCCTGCCGCGGGGCGAGGTATCCCGATTCGAAAATCACCCGCTTGCCGTTCTCAAGACCGAACTGTCCGAGGAGATAATCGGTCGAGGGGTGTGAATCGGTGAGTTTGTCCCTGCCGTTCATATGGCCGACGACCCACCGTGCCCTGGCACCGCCCATCCAGAGCGCATAGTCGACGAGATGCGTACCGAGCTGCGAAAACCAGGATACGGCCTTTACGTGTATCGTCTCCACCGTACCGATGTCCCCGCTGTCCATGATGGACTTCATCTTTCTCATTGAGTCAAGATATTTCTGCTGATGCGATACGACGGCCTTTATGCCGTGTGCGGCGCAGAGATCGCGGATGGCGCGTGCTTCCCTGAGCGAAGTCGCCATCGGTTTTTCAAAGGCAAGCCCCTGTACCCGGTGCTTCACGGCGAGTTCGACCATCGACAGACGCCCGTGCGGAAGTGTTACAAAACAGAATACATCCGGCTTCGTTTCATCGAGCATGGTTTCCAGGTCGGTGTATCGCTTCTTCACGTCGTAGGCATCACCCACGGCGGCAAGGCGCGATGCATCCATATCGCAAAGACCGACGATCTCAAAGCGATCGGGGTTCTCAGAGAATCCCTTGACGTGTATCTCGCCGCGCTTCCCGCAGCCGACCTGTGCTACCCGGTATCGTTTCATGATGTGCCTCCTCAATGATAATGCGCTTCAAGTATAGCTGCGGAGAGCATCCCGAGAAAGAGCGGGGAATGACAAGTGTAGCACGAAAATGATATGCATCTCCTCTCGGAGAATTGACAGTTCCCGGGCGTGTGATAGTATACCGCCATGACACAGTGGATCTCACGCATAGCGCCGACGGTGCGCGTCGGGCATGCAGGCATTTCGAGAAAAGCGGAGACGCAGTTCATAGAACCGCTGCGCATCATCTACGACCATCAACTCGTCATGTTCTCAAAAGGGGATTATCGTCTTGTCATTAACGGGAAGGAGTACCCCTGCGGTGAACATACTTATATCATCGTTCCGCCCGGCGTGCTTCATGTGACCCATGGCCCGCGATCCGGGGGCGGCATGCGGCGCTGGGTGCACTTCGATTGGCAATGGGAAGAATATAAAAAGACACCCATCGTCACGTATCATCCGGCACGACCGGACGCATCGCTCATGAGGAATGCCCCGTCATATGTGCCCAAGGGGATATTTGCAGGACGCATCACGTCGAGGGCGCGGCTGTACGATCTGCACGATGCGATCGTTGAACGGGCGAATGCTCCCGATGCATACGTGCAGCGACGCGCGCGGGGGCTGTTCCTGCAGCTCATCACTGAGCTCCTTGATTCGTCCGATGACGGTCCTCTGCCCGCGGCGGATGTGAGCGGTTATTCGATCGCGCAGCGGACGCGTCTTTTTCTGCAGGAGCGGCTGTCGACGGAAAGCGGAGATCGCTCGATACGGACAGCAATCGCTTCGCTCGGATTCAGTTATGAACATCAGGCGCGGCTGTTCAAAAACGCGTTCGGTATAACGCCGCTTGCCTACGTGCACGCGGCACGGATCGCTCGGGCAAAGGAGCTGCTTGTATACACTCAGAAGAAGATATTCCGTATCGCCGAAGCGATAGGCTATGAATCGCCGAATTATTTTTCACGGATGTTCCGCCGCTACGCGGGGGAAACGCCGCAGCAGTACCGCGACAGAATGCAGGTGTGACCGGGCGGGAGCAAAACGGTGTAAGTTTTTTAATCGACGGGTCGCGGGGAGAACAGCGCGGAGATGCGCGCCGGGTGTTTCGGCATCGCCCCCTTCTGTGAACAGACAAAAGCGGCAAGATCGTTCGCCGCAGCAACGGCTTCCGAAACGGCCATGCCGCGAAGCAGACCGATGGTGAATCCCGCGGTGAAAGAATCGCCCGCGCCGACAGTGTCCTTTACGCGGACATGCTTGGGTGTATATGAAACAGCATCATTCCTTGTGTAGACCATTCCCCCGTGCGACCCTTTCGTGAGCACACAGATGCCGATATCGAATTCTCTCATCAATGCGCGAACTATCGACGCTTCGGTGCCGCGCGCGGACAACAGCCTTGCCGTTACCGGCAGTTCTTCGTCGTTGATTTTCAATATATTGGCGAATGCAAGCGATCGGCGAATCACGGCTTCGGAATAATAGTTCTGTCGGAGATTGATATCGAACACCTTAAGGCAGTCATGCCGCACATGCGAAAGGAATGACCCGATGGCTTTTCGTGATACGGCATTCCGCTGAGCGAGGGTCCCGAAACAGACGGCATCGGCCGCTCCTGCGAGGCGGGAAAGCCCCCCGGCTCGTATATTGTCCCATGCGGTGTTCGTATGGATCACATACGACGGTATCCCGTTCGTAAGCGTTACCGTCACCGTTCCTGTGGGCCTGTTATTCCTCTGCACATAGCGAAGGTCCAAACCGCTTCGTGTGAGCGCGTTCACGAGCGCGTTACCGTGAGCGTCATTGCCAACGGCGCTTACCGCAAAGGCGTGTGCGCCGAGGCGCCCCGCATGACAGGCAAAGTTTGCGGGTGCTCCGCCGGGGCGGCGGCCGGTCGGCAGTATATCCCAGAGCATTTCGCCGATACCGACAACGATGGGTTGTGTGTCGTTCTTACATTCCATAACCGTACCATAGCATGAAAATGCGGGATACGGAATAGATAAAACGGAAATAGAATGGAATAAACGGAGTGCGGTTCCGGTATATCCATGGATGTGCCGAAATCACCATTCACTTTGCTCCCTTCGGAGCTATCTTGTTCATGTGCGAGATGATATGATGTCAGTGCTTGAGGAGATGCCAATGAAGATAGATGATACACGAGATCTGCCGGTACTCGCCGAGGTCGATGTCCTTGTCGCCGGCGGCGGGCTCGGCGGCATAGCCGCGGCGACAGCTTCCGCACGTGCGGGGGCGAAGACCATGCTCATTGAGCGGAACAGCTACGCCGGCGGGGTTGCGACGGCAGGTCTCTGCTGCTCGATATTCAACTGCTATTATACGGCCGATCATCGCCTTGCCGTTACCGGAATACCTGTGGAGATAGCCGATACGCTTGCGGCAGCCGAAGGTTATGGAAAGAAGTGGCATGATCATAAGGGCCATATCATCTACGATGTGGAATCGGCCAAGCGCATCTTTGACCGAATGCTCACGGATGCCGGCGTTGCCGTTCAGTTCGGTACGATGATATCCGGCGTTGTAAAGAGAGGCGATACGCTTGCCGGGCTCATTGTCGAAAGCGCATCCGGGAGAGAAGTGATACTCGCGAAAACCGTTATCGATGCCACCGGCGAGACCGAGGTCGCGCATCGCGCGGGCGCTCCGCTCAAAACGAAGCCGCCATGGGCGCGGCACAGCCTGTGCTTTCGTTTCGGCAATGCCGATATCGACGCGTTCGTGACGTATCTTGAAAAACATCCCGGTGAATACCCGGAATACATGGACGTCGACTGGACATTCGCCGAAGCGCTCGCCCATTACCGCGACACGAGGACATTCCTTTTCCCGCACGGCGGTTTCATGCAGTTAAGCGTTGTGCAGAAGGCTGTCGCCGCAGGAACATTCACCCGGACGGCGGGCGTGCATGACACGCTCGATGCCTGTCAGATGCACGGTATTGCGGAAAGATCCACGATGCATGTCGTCACCGGGCTTACCGATCTGCCGCGCGGTGTCAATGCACATGATATTTCGCACGCGATAATGGACGGGCGCACGATGGCGGCGATCGTCGCCGATTTTTTCAATAAGAACATCCCCGGGTTCGAGCGGGCGTTCATATCGCAGACGGCGGACAATCTCGGCATACGTGCGACACGCTGGCTTGATGGCGACTTTGTTTTTACGAAAGCGATGCGCACGCAGAGGACAGCATGCGATGACAGAATAGCCCGCGGCGCGGTTCAGCTCGATGTGAAGAAACATGCGGGGAAGGATGCCTGGGGTGTGCAGACGTTCACCAACGATATGTTCGATATACCGTATCGTGCGCTCATCCCGCGTACCGTCGATGGGCTTATTATCGGCGCGGGGCGGAGCATAAGCGCAGAAGATCCGTTCCTCCTTCGCGTCATGGCGCACACCATGGCGATAGGACAGGCGGCCGGCACTGCGGGCGCTGTTGCGGCGAAGAGCGGAAGATCGGTGCGCACAGTCGATGTTGCTGTGGTGCAGAGCGAGCTTGTGCGGCAGGGCGTATCGCTCTAAAAGCGCGGTTTGTCCGTGATCGCGGCCGCATGCGCACGAGGCGCACGCCGAAAAATCCATGTTAATTCTCAAAACCCCATTGACCGGAAAAGTGCGAACGACTATACTGCATATGATCGTCCTCGTATGGAGTAGTGAAAATGGTAATGAAAAAGCTGATAGTCATCGGCATCGTTGCGGCATATTGTTTCGCTCAGGCACCGTTACCCGTGCCCCGCATCGAGTTCCTGTTCGATGGCGATCTGAAGAACAGCGGCACACTGGGCGGGGAAGGAAGATGCCAGAACCCTGTTACGGGTGAGGAGGCCGGCTTCGGCAGCGGCATGATGAACGGCTGCCTTGACCTGAGCAGAGTACGCGGCGGACTTGCTGATAAAGCGAATGCTCACGGCGGCACCGTTCTCTTCCCGGCAAAGGGCCTCGAGGGCTCATCGATGATAACGATCATCGGATCGTTCTATCCAATGACAGCCGATGATCTCCCGCGCTGTATCGTAACCATGTTCCCGCTGAAGATCTATGCGCAAAGCGGCGCACTTATCTGTTCGGTCGCGAACATGAAGAACGAGGTCAAGTACGTCGGGACAAAAATATCGGTGATATCAAATGTTCCGGTGATGTTTGCCTGCGTTCTCGACAGCAGGAACAACACGATCACTGCGTATCAGTATAAGAGCAGAGCGCTGGTGAAGACGATGATGGAAAGCGGATTGCCGAACGGTGCTGTCGTAAGTCCCGGTAATCTTGAGGTAGGGAATTCGGGCGGGATACGTCCGTTCAAAGGGTTCATCGATAATGTCCGTATCTACGACAGCATTCTCACCGAAACTGTCATCTCGGATATCATGGCGAAGGACCGGAGTGCGTACGCTGAACCATCATCCCTTGCTTTGAACGCCGCAATTGCACCGGTCGCTGCCCCGGCGGGTGCCGTCAGCGCGGCATCTATTCCGCTTCCCGCGAACCGGTATATCATCGATCCGGCCAAAGGCAGTCCCCTTACCGGATGGGAACTCATCTTTTTCAGGCCCGGCGTCTCCGGAACACTGGCGCCGCTCAATGATGCGGACAAACACACCGCACGCGGTGACCTTGCCTTTGAAGACAAGGTGAAAGATAATGATGCGTTCGTATACGCACGGCTTTCACGGAATATCGAGAAGCTCGGGGCCGAAGGGCTCAGCTTTTCCATGCTTGTCTCGGACACACGCATCAGATGCACCGTGATAGTGGCCGATCAGAGCGGGCAGAATCATTCGCTCGATCTTAAGATACCGACGGGTAACGAATGGCAGACGATACGCCTTCCGTTCGACAAGCGGGTGTTCATCAATCACTGGAGCGGGGACAATGATGGGAAGATAAAATTCCCGGTCACATCGTTAAGCCTATTGATATACCGCGGCACGCTGCCGTCCCCGGGGAAAGCGTTCCTGCTCATCAAAGATACGGCCGTTTACACACGATCGGTGTCCCCTGCCGCAAAATTCGACCTTACGATCGAAAATGAATTCCCGAGCGGTGTTGCCTTTGTCGGGGATAGAGCGGTGTATCGCGTCACCGTGATGCATCGTATGGATGGACCGACGAGCGCGGAGCTCGGGCTTCGTATCAAGAACGATGACGGTGTCCTTGAAGAAAAACAATATCCGCTCTCGTTCACATCCGGGGGTGAGACTATCACGAAAGACATCCCCCTCTCAGCCCGGGAACCCGGTTATTACGGGATACTGGCAAGTATATCAGAGAATGGACAGCTTTTTGTGCGAACAAAAAGCGCACTTGCTGTTGTAAATAAACCCCCGAATTACGGCAAGGAGGACAGCAACAGTTTTTACGGGCTTATGGCGGTCAATCACGATCCGGAAGCTGCGGAGCGCATCGGCTGCAAGAATTACCGAGAGTTTTTCAATTTTTCCGGGTGGACGCCGCAGGACCCGGAAAAGAATACGATCCTGGCCACCTACGATAAACGGATCAATGCAGCACGCGCTCACGGGATGCAGGTAGTACTCTGTCCGGAGATAAACTATATGAGCCTGCCGACCAACTGGGGGGTGCATAACACGAGCGATCTGCTCAAGCCCGAGGTCATGCAGCATTATCGGAACCATATACGTTTCATGGTAGAACGATACAAGGATACAGTGGCGGCTTTTGAGATACAGAACGAGCCGGACAGCGAGATAGCATATCTCTTCAACCATTCGGTAGAAAAAGGCGCGGAGATCTACGCGGCCATGGTCCGTGTAGCGAGCGAGGAGATACGCAAGGCGGCGCCGAATGCCCGGATATTGGCATTGGACTGCGGGCGGGATTACCGGTCATTCCCCGGGGCCGATGAAAAACAATTCCCCGGCGATCTCAAATTCGCGAAGGCGGTCATGCCGCAGACGAAGGGGATGTTCGATATACACAGCGGCCATCCATACTCCTACAGCCGCATCATCCGTCCGGGTGTGAAGGTGGAGATGCCGGAGGATATGAATTTACGCGGCCTTTTAATGGCGGCGGGCGATCTCATGGTGAAGCACGGATTCCCGCGAAGGCTGTGGCCTACCGAGTTCGGATATTCTATACTCGGGACAACTGAGCCCCCGGATGAGATGTCGCTTCTGTACGCCGCAGCGCTCGGACAGGGGATGACGATCTGTAAATCCGTGCCGGGGCTTGAAAAGGCGTTCTGGTTCATTTTCCATTGGCATAATCCGACCGGGGATGACTACGGACTATTCAGTGATAATCTTTCGCAAAGGTCGCCTGAAAGTCCAACGTCACTGAAATTCCCCTCGCCGGGCGCGGCAGTATACGCGGCGCATGCAAACATCCTTCATGATTCAAAATTCGTCCGCGAAATAAAACTGGGCGATACGTTCTCCGCCTGGCGTTTTGACCGGGCCGACGGAAAATCGGCGATATGCCTCTGGTCGAAACATGATGGCGAATACCAGCTGCAGTTCAGCGGCTCATCGTCTGTCGAAGCGTATAATGCATACGGGAAACGCGTTGCGCAGGGCCCCGCCATAGCTGCCACGTTCTCAAGGCTTCTTACTTATTTCGTCGCGCCTATCAATGAGGCGGATGCGCTCGAACGATCGATGAGCACCGGGAAAATGAGCGCGACCCAGCCGCTGATGGTGCGGAAGGCAGGGCTTTCCGGCGACCGGGAAGTCACTGTTGTACTGGAGAACACCACGGGAAGACCGGTGAAGGCCGTTTTTGAACTGGCCGGCCGAACAAGCGAGCATGACCTTTCATCGAGTATCAGCAACAAGATCATCGTGCCTTTATCCCGACCGGTGCGACCCAATGAACCGCTTGCGCTTTCCCTTACAGCAGAAGTGATGAAGAAAAAAGTACCAATAAAGACTGACTTCATCACTGCGGGCTATATCGCCGCCCCGGGGATCGATGGCGATATCTCGGAGGCATCTTCGCTTGAAGCACTTTCGCTTGACAATCGCAACTATCTTTTCCCTCCCGATGCCGAATGGAAGGGGACGAATGATCTTTCTGTGACAGCCTATGTCGGCTGGAACGATGAGGGACTGTATTTTGCTGCTCGGGTATTGGATAACCGACATGAGGTCCCGTTCGACGGCCCCAAAGAATCATGGAAATCTGACAGCATACAGCTTGGCCTTGACTACGAATGCGACTCGACCCATGGATACAACGCCGATGACCGCGAGATAGGACTTGTCATCGGCCATAGCGGTGGCAGGGCGTCGCTTTACATCGCCAATGTCTATTGGGGTCCATGCGCGGCTTTGGTTGCCGGCGGGCACAAGGACGGTGTAACCATCTATGAAGCGCTCATTCCCTGGAAAGAGCTGCGACATGAACCGCCAAAGGCGGGGAAGATGATGCCGTTTAATTTTATCGTGAATGAGAACGACGGCATGGGACGCAGTTCCTGGATGGGGCTTACGCCGGGCATAGGCGAGGGAAAGGCGCCGATCAATTTCCGTTCGTTCCTGTTCTCGAAGTAGTACGAATGAGTCCCAATAAAGAAGGCGTTTTTGGTCAGAACGGATCGTTCTCGCGCACAGCGCTCGGTGCCAGGGAGAAACGCTTGGCGAACACGCGGCTGAAATAGAGCTCGTCGGTATACCCGAGCGATGCGGCTATCTCGCGTATCTTCATCGTGGGGTTCTCCGTTATCATCCGATAGGCTTTCCTGATACGCCGCTCCTGAATGTATGTGCCCTATTTGCAGCTTCGCAATATTTTTAAAAATGGACATTGGTTACTCCAAGATCGATGACAATCGAAAGCACTTATCGAACCAATACCCACTCCAACTCGGAAAGCGTCCATTCTATCTCCGGCGTCTTGGCATATGTCCCATTCCCGCCGATGCTCACTTTCTTTATCCGCGACGCATCGAGCCTTGCCGCTCCTTTTTTTGCATTCTTCCGGAAACCCGCAAGAGACATCTCATCAAAACGAAGTACATACCTCGTTGGTTTTTCCGGGCTAAGCGGCGCAGGCACATTCCCCATAAAGGTGCTCGCCGTATCACCGTCATTTTCCTGAATGACCACGCCGACCTTTGTCCCGCTGCTCCCGTCGAAACTCCCCCTGGAGACCGACAGGGTGAAACCGATCGCATTGAATTCGGATAAGTCTTTACAGTCGTCAAAGGTGATCGTCGGGAATATCCACCAATCCTTGGCGGCAGCGGGAAACTGTGCCTTCCACGTCCATGAACCATTGCCGTTCTCATTTTTTGTGACGAACGTTCTGTCGATCGCAGAATCGAGCCACTGTATCGGGGCGACATCCGTGAACGGGCGTTTTTTCACCGGCGGTGTGTTCCACAATAATCGTATGATGCTTCGGGAGACACGACCGGACTTGTCAGTAGCTTCGGCCGCGGATATCTGCTCCGATTCTTCAACACTCGTATCCTGACCCAGGGTGACGTTCGTGGTGACGCGCCCCATCGCTTCCATAGAAAGGCTGAGGGCGGCTATTTCTTTTTTCCCGGATGTTATAGAGAGACGGACAGTGTCGGGTTCTTCCGAGAGATTATATATTTCCAAAACCGCCTCCTGCGTCAATGCGGGCGGCACATAGGCGTAACGCGACTGTTCAAGCGAGATTGGGAGTGGCACATTCCACCGTATGATAATTCTTGACGTCTCGTTCCAATTGCGTTTTACTAACGGTCTTTCCCGGAGCGCTGCGATCCCCTGGGCGGACAAGTCATGGCGAATGGAATCGGGAAGCGCCGTCAGATACACAGGCTCAGGGGTGATGGAGATTCGGGGAAATTTGTACTGAGCGGTCACATCATTTCCCATCATATTAATAATGCGGGTGGAAGGACTGAGAGCGCCGAGTGTCGCCTCGACCTTTTCCATTTCTGTCGAGAACAGCACCGCGACAAGTCCGTACCCGGAATCGAAGACATGACCGATGGATCCCGGGGCCGGAACGAACGATCCCAGCCATCGGGCGCGTCCGAGCTGACGGGTCAATGCGGAAAGGGACACATACGCGGGGTACGGCGTCAGGTCCGGCCTTACCGGCGAAAAATACACATTATCCTGCACCATGGGATTGAGCAGAAAATAAAAGTGCCTGTCGATGCCCGATGCGAGAGACAATACAATGGTCTTTACCGCGAACTCGGCCTGATGCTTCTGGGCAAAAGGACTCAATCGCTCGGTCATTTGCTTTTCTTTCATCCCCGGATAATTGTCCCAGGGGAATTTTGAATAATCGACCTCACCCGCCGGGATCGGCTCCATATTTCCCTTCCCCGGCATATAGTAATCGCCGCATTCAGTCACCCAATGAGGGGATGATACGAGTCCTGTTGCTTTCCCCAGCACAATATAATTGCTCACGGAGCCGGGTATGGTCCGGTAATCGCTTTGCGGGGTATTGTCGTACACGTGAAAATTATAAATATCGGCGTATCGATACAAATCGCCCTCGATGAAGTACGGCGCTCGCCATCGCGTTCCCCATGCTATCGGTCCGGTAGCAATCTGCGCGTCCTTGTCCCCGGCCTTGATGCCGAGCGCAAAAGTCTTGAAATAGCTCGCATACTCATACGGGGATGCATGTTCGTCCATCCAACTCGAATCCGGTTCATTAATGCCTTCATAGACGCTTGCCAAACCGCGCAAATTGACGGCGATCTCCCGAATTAAATAATAGAGGTCGCGCAAGTCCTCATAGAGAGGGTCCGTGCTTTTTTGTTTTTTCTTCGCCCAACTCGGCGCATGATGTGTCATGAATGTGGTCTTAAGTCCGGAACTTTTTGATATTTCCAGGAGACGCTTGTATCTCGAAAGATCATACACGCCTTTTGCTTTTGAAATGCCGTCGTTCAGAATGAGGTATTCGCGATTCCAGATATATCCGGCGGTAACGTTCAATTGCGCGAGGGCTTTCGCATTGCTGTCGGCGAGGCGCCCCCAGCAGAGGGTATTGTGCAGTCCGAACGGAGAATCCGGATCTTTCAGCACCTCCGGCAAGGCGGTAAGTACGGCTATACCCGTCTCCCGCGACTGAGCGATCATATCGCCGTTGTCATTGAATGCATTGATGCGTATGGCATAATATCCGGGCGGGAAAATCCCGAGATCGATATCCTTCCCCGAAATGCTCCCGTTCCGGTTCTCCCCATAATACGATACCGTCTTCCAAACCACTTTGAGTCCGGTCTCGGGGAGGTCTTTTATGGAAATGCGCACGGGTTTTCCCGCCGGGAACATGCTCTCTGTCCCCGCGTTAAAAAGCTCCAGAGTCTTTGGATCGGCATGCACTATATGCACACAGATAACGCAGATGGGAAGCAATTTTCTAATCATTGTATCTCCCGACTTTATACCATTATTCAAGTGCTAAAGTAGCACGTCGTGCAGGATAAAGTCAATGTAATAAACGGCGAATACATGGAGGAAATGGGAAGGGTCACTGCGCGCACAACAGTTCATTATAGTACCTATTGAACGCAGCGACATTCTCCGGGACAACACCCCCGCCGCCGTGATACATGAATATCGACGGATAGCGCTCCCACAATTTGCGCAAAGAGGTGAGTTCCGCGCGTATCTCTTCCGGTGTTCCCGAATCCATAACGCTATTATCCGTCTTCACCTGATAGATGGTCATTTCTCCGCACGCCTTCATCACCTGTGCAGGGTCCATGGCCGATGATTCGATATACACGCCGTCGGCGCCCGCTTCCATTATGTCGTCCAGTGCGGCGAACCAGTTGCCGTCGGAAATATGGAGCGCCTTTTTTCCGCCATCGTGCACCGCCTTGAAGAACCGGGCATACCATGGGAATACATATTTTTTCAGCCATACCGGGCTGAGTATGAGTCCCTTAGTGCTGGCGATGTCGTCATGGATGCGTATCGCTTCAACATCTTCAAGCGAGCTCCACCCGCTGATCACGGCAAGCGATGCTTCACCGAAGCGATCGAGTATTTTCGCAAAACGGACCTCATCGACGGCGGATGCGAGCAGGAACGGCTCCCAGTCGAAGGCAAGCGTTGCACGGGTAACGAGCGTGCCGTAGTGTTGCGGCATGGTAAATGTATTTGCAGCCGAAGGTGTGAACACCGACCGCATTTCCGCACGCATTCGCTCGTCGACGATTTCGACCTCAAAGCGGTCAAGCGGGGCATTGAGCACATCTTCATGATCCCGATAAAGCTCTTTGTCCCCCTGCCGCCAGTTGCCGCCGTCGGCTGTGGTGCGCACTTTTCCGCCGTTCGAAACGACGACCTCTCCGGGGGCCGCAAGTACCGGCTCCCCAAGATGATACGTATCCATACGGTATTCGACCGACGTGTAATCGCCGGGAAGGGGTATCCTGTCGGCACGCTCCCCATTCAGCACGGCGCGCATTCGACGATATCGGGCGGTAACATCTGCACTGTTCATCGGCGTGCTCCTCGGTCCGGAATTCTTATCGGCTGTAATATAGCGATCTTAACGCGGACAGTCCATGGATTTTTCGTGACTTATATGGAAGAAATGCAGAAAGAAACCATCGCTCGATCAAAAGGGGTCGTTATCCCGCACGGCGCTCGGCGCCAGGGAAAACCGCTTGGCGAACACACGGCTGAAATAGAGCTCGTCGGTATAGCCGAGCGATTCGGCGACCTCGCGTATCTTCATCGTCGGGTTCTCTTTTATCATCTGATATGCACGGATCAGCCGCCGCTCCTGTATGTATTTCCCGCAGGGAAGTTCACCGGCCTTGCGGAACATCTGGCTGAGATAGTTCGGGGAAAGCGAAAGCGCTTTTGAGATGTCCTTAATGCTGATATTCGCGGCTATCTGCGATTCGATCAGCTCCTTGGCGGCAAGGAATACGCGCATCGGCGCGTCCATTACGGCGCTCTTCCGTCCGCTGAATAATTCGTCGAAGTTTTCGCTCAGCATGAGATAGAGAATATCGTAGATGAGAAGTTTGATGCGCTGCTCCATGAAGCGTCCCCGGCGGGAAAACTCCTCCTGCATGGAGGCATAGTGTTCTTTTGCAGCCGCGGGAAGCGAAAGTGTATAGTGATTTTTCATTGCGAACGCATTGACGGCATTGTTGATATTGACACCCCCCGTAGAATGGAATTCCATCATGAACCCATCGATGGTACATGCTGTCGCGTCATTCCCCCTTCGGTGCTCAACCCCCTGCGGCATGAAGAATACATCGCCTTCGCGCCGTCGGAGTATTTCCTCGCGTGTCCGAAAAATCATCTCCCCCGCCCGGATATAGCTGAATTCACAGTACGGGTGCGAATGCCAGTCGTAGGACATGCCTGCAGGAATGGTGACATGTGTCGATGTCGGTATGGTTATGACAAATCCGCCGCAATCGATGAACGGTATGCTCTTTAATATGCCGCGTATAGTGCGGTTGTATTCATCTTCATTGAATGGTTCGTGCAGGGAAGTGTCCATATAATTCACTATACATCGTTTCTTCGGAAATTCAATATTTTCGCGGTAATCTCCCGGGAACGATGGATAATCCATGGATTCATAGATTCTTCCATTCCCTTTTGTCCGTCACATGGCTATCATTGTTACAAATCAACGAGGAGTACACCATGAAACGAGTCCCTGACAAGTACAAGGTGCTTTTCAATCACGACAGCACCTGCGTCTTCAATACCGCCACGCCCTACCAGGACGTAAAAAAACCGGTCGGCCTCGCCCAGGTGGAGGGCTATGTCGATGAAGTGGCCGATGCCGGCTGCGACGTGCTTTTGCTGAGTCCGATATGGGGGCAGGGTGTTGTCCTTTGGGATAGTGATCAGGCTCCCCTGTGGCGGGAGAAGGGGAAGACACTCGAATGCCCCGACACATTCCAAGGCAGGACGATACGGCGCATCCGCGATTTTCTGCTTGCGGGGAATGACTTTATCGGCATCACGCAGAAGCGCGCCAAAGAGAAAGGGCTCGCGTTCTTTCTTACCTGGCGCATGAACGATGTGCACGGCATCGACCACCCTGAAGACCCCTGGACATCCGACTTCTACCGAGACCATCCGGAGTACCGCATCAAAACCCCGGATGATCCCGCATGGCAATGGAATGCGGCGCATGCGTTTGATTTCAGCCGCCCCGAAGTCCATGCCTACCAATTGGGGTTCATCCGGGAGCTGATAACGCGTTATGACTTTGACGGCATCGAGCTTGATTTCATGCGTCACCCCTACCTCTTTCCACACACCGTGCCTTTCGAGGAACGCTGCGCCCATCTGAGCTCATTCGTCACCGAGGTACGTCGCCTGCTTGACACGCGCGGGAAAAACCTGCCCATCTGTGTGCGGGTGCCGATGAGCTGGGACTATGGCCTCGAAATAGGGATCGATCTGAAGTCGTGGGTGAACGAAGGGCTGGTAGATATGGTCAATGTCTCTACCTTTTTCGTGACCTCGTCGGAAATGGAAGTGAGCCTCTACCGTCAGCATTTACCCAAGGCCAAAATTTACGCCGAGCTCACCCAGTGCACCGAACGCGGGAAGACCATCGAATTGGGGCTGGAGTTCACCCGTAAAACGACACCTGAAGTACTGCGCAGCACGGCTCAGTGCTACCTCGCTCAGGGCGCCGATGGGATCAGTTTATTCAACTTCGTTTATTACCGCGACTACTCCTTCGGTGACCCGACCAAACCCGATAAGTTCGAGCCCCCATTCGACGCCTTAAAGGGCATTGCCGACCCTGCAGTATTATCCCGCGAGGCCAAACACTATGCACTTTCTTCGCAGTTGGGCGGTACCCTGTTCCTAGGGCAGATGCCTTTCGATCTGGTGCAGCAGCCCGGTCCTCGTCGGCATCGGCTGGGAATTCAGGTGGGAGATGATATCAGCCGACCTGAGGTGCGCGCGCCGTATCTGCCGAAGGGTGTATTGCGTCTGAAATTCATGGAACCGGTTTCCGATTTGGAGGTCTTGGTGTGGCGGCAGGGGCGAAAGCTTAAACCCTGTCGGATCAATGGGGAGCTCTTTCCCCACCCGTACCTCGAAGGCGTACCCACCGATCATGCCTATTATCTCGACTACGAAGTGCCGCTGGAACTGCTTGCGCAGGGGCTTAATCACTTCACCGTGCACCTGTTCAAGGGCAAAGCGGCGGTGGTAACGCGCATGGAGATTGCGCTTTATCGCAAAGATGGATATCAGCCGACCTATGCACAGTAGTGTTGCGCCGTTTCAATTTTCGGATAGAATCATGCTCGGCAGGTACAGAGTGAAGTAAGGAAACCAGAAAGTATGCGGTCAAGATCAATTTTCGATGATGCGCTCGCCTTCTGGAGCATGGACGGCTTGAAATCCGTTTGCGGCACGTACGCCATGACGGTATACGGCGAGGTGACCGCAGGGAATGATCTGAGCGATGCGGAAAGGAACGATTCCATCGCTCGCGGCGGTGACGGTAAGACCGCCGCATTCCTCGGCGGATTCCTGAAACTTGAACAGAATACAAAAAAGCCGCTTCGTATCGGCGGCAAAATATGATATGTATGCTATGACATTGTAACAGGAGTGCACGGATGGACGCATTGAGATCATTTCCGGTCATCATTCTCTCGATGGTCATCGCCGGTACATCGGTATTCCCGCAGGCGAAACCCGCCGTTGAGTTCCTTTTTGACGGTTCGCTGAAGAACACCGGGGCACTCGGCGGCGAGGCATCGTTCGATAATCCTTTCCCCGACGAGGGGGCGAAGCTCGCCGGCACAGCGGGTGCCGGAATGCTCGATATGAACGCAACGGTCGGCGGCATGCCCGAGAAGGACGAAAAACACGGCGGCGCCGTGGTTTTTTCCAAACCGCAGCTTTCCGGGAGCGTGTTCACACTGCAGGTCACGTTCACACCGTCCGCTGTCGATGATCTTCCGCGCACCATACTCGAGCTGTCAAAGTTCGCCAGACTCTATACCGAACGGGGGCTGCTCATGGTCGCTGTCACGGGGAAAAAAGTGACGAAATATCTGTCAGTCCCGCTGCATGTTGTTTCCGGGACCGGAATATCGCTTGTCATCGTGATCGATATAGCGGCCGATGTGTATATCGTATACGAATATTCTGCAGGCGCTGTACTGCAGAAAGTTCGATCGAATGGCATGCCCCCGGATGCAGATTTCGACGGCGGCATGGTCATCGGTAACACCGGCGGAAAGCGCCCCTTCAAGGGAAGTATCGATACCGTACGAATATGGAATTCCGCTCTTTCGAAAGATGATATCGCGAAGGTATTCGAAGGAAAGCTGGGGAGCGGTACGATCGAACTGCGTAACGTAAGCGCGCGGCCTCGAGATGACAAACCGGCGCTCACTGCCGATCTCACGCTCGTGCCCAGCGTGCCGGCGGGTGTTGCGTTCCGCGGCGAACAGACCTCAGTGACCGCGAACATATCCAACCGGCTTCCTGCGGAACGTTCATTCATTCTGTCGGTCGATATCACCAATGATGCCGGGACAGCGAGCAGCGTCACGCATACGATATCGGCAGGCGGCGGTCAGGCCGTAACGCTCTCGATCCCCGTTCCCATGGATGATATCGGCTACGCAGTTGTCAGCGCCGTGCTGAAAGAAAACGGCGTGCCGCTCAGCAGCAAGGAGACGGCCATCGCATTGGTGCATAAGCCGCGCATACCCGGTGCGTTCACGAACAGTTTCTTCGGTGTGATGAGCGCCAATCTGCAATCAGAGGGCGCTTCGCGGATAGGAAGCAGGAATCAGCGTCAATTCCTATGGATGTCATCGTACAAGCCCGGCATGCGTGACGACGCCTGGTGGAAGCGCCGTGATAATGAGATAGAGTCGGTACGTGCGCAGGGAATGGATGTCATGCTCACGCTCCATTTTGAAGACAACTCATTGCCGTCATATACCGGATGGAAATCGGTAGAGGATGCTGTAACCCCTGAGGGCCTGAAACTATGGCGCGAATTCGTACGCGAGGCGACGATGCGGTACAAGGATAAAGTCATCGGCATTGAGCTTATCAATGAGCCGGATCTATGTTTCTGGCATTTGCCGAAATATTCGCTGGAAAAAGCATCGTCGATATATGCGGCGCTGTTGAAAGCGGGCGCGGAGGAGATACGAGCAATTGCCCCCGGCATGCCGGTTCTCGGCCTCGATGTAAGCGGCCGCGATTATAATGCGAGAGAAGATGCGCCCGGCGGATTCGTCTTCACCAAGGCTGTGCTGGGAAAGGCGGCCGATGCGATAGATGTGTTCACGGGGCACCCGTATTTGTACAATCGGGTATTTCGAGGCGGTGTCATGGCGCAAATTCCGGATGAAATGAATTTTCGAGGTCTGCATCTTGAGGTTTCCGATATATTGAAAAAAACCGGACGGCCGATACGCCAATGGTCATCGGAGATCGGCTGGGGCGTAGTTCGGGGACAATCCGCCCTCAGTGAGAGCAGTGTACGGCTCGCTGCGGTAACGGCACAGGCGCTTACCATCATGAAGTCGGTGCCGGGATTCGAAAAGGTTTTCTGGTTCATCTGCCACGATCATTATGAAACCGTGCAGAGTTTCGTAAACTACGGTCTTTTCTGGTGTGATGAGAATTTCCAAACGCCGCCGGGACCGCTCTGTACCCGGGCGATGTATCCTTCGGCGACGGCGGCGGCCTTTGCCACTGCCGCATTCTACCTTGAGGGCGCTCAATTCATCCGCGAGATCAAGATCGACGGGGTGAGCGCCTGGCGTTTCGACCGCAGTGCGGATAAGGAGAGCACGGTCGTGCTCTGGACGCCGAAACACGCGGAGGTAACACTTACGGCGAATGCTCCGAAAAGCGCGGCTGCTTTCAGCATGTTCGGCAGACGCGTTTCGCAGGGCGCAT
>JBBTBY010000156.1 GCA_038043445.1 Spirochaetota bacterium | reverse complement strand
CTTTTGTGATGTCCATGAATATATCCTTGATAGACGTGTCTATCGGTCATGCCGTCCCGGACATGCCAGGCGGGGACATATCTCCGCGCCGGTACAGTACGGGGCAGCGCGGTCGTTACTTGCGTATGTTGAGTTTTTCGATGAGCGAGCGATATTTTTGCACATCGGTGCGGCGGAGATAATCGAGCAGTCTCCTGCGGCTGTTGACCATCTTTAAAAGTCCCATGCGGGAGTGATGGTCCTTCTCGTGTGTCTTGAAATGCTCGGCCAGCGTGAGGATGCGCTTGGTGAGAATGGCTACCTGCACCTCGGGTGAACCGGTGTCCTTTTCGTTCCTGCGGAATGCCCCGATGGCTTCCGTTTTTGTTTTTGCGTCTAACGACATAGGTCGCTCCTGATACGTATTCGGCGTGCGGTATGCACGTCGTTCTCGATGAGCGACTTCAATGCATCGATCGATCGTACCGGCAGTACGGGTCTCAGATAGCGGAGGAAGAACACATCCATCGATCTGCCGTATACGGTACGGTTAAAATCGATGATGTGTGTCTCAATAAGCACGGATGGATGCAGATGCGAACGCCCGACGAAGGTAAGCGCCTTCATGATGCGCGAAGTACCCACGCGCACGGCGGTAAGATACACGCCGTATCTGGGGACAACGACACCGTCACGAGGCTTCAGATTCGCCGTCGGAAAACCGATCGTTCTGCCGATTCCTTTTCCCTTTTCTATCGTACCCGAATAATAGAACGGTACGCCGAGCATACGCTCCGCCGCCGTCATATCGCCTTCCAGGACCGCTTTACGTACTGCGCTCGTGGCGATCTTCTTCTTCCGGTACGTCAGGAAAGGGAAAATCCTCACTTGTATGCGTTTTCCCTTGCGGGTCGATGCAAAACGAGCGAGCATTGACGCAGTGCCCTGGGCATTGCGTCCAAACCGGAAATCCTTCCCGACCGCTATCGCTTCTACGCGATAACACTCGATCAACTTTTGAAAGAACTCATCGGGAACCATTCTACCAAAAGCGGGGGAAAAGTCAATGACGACGATGAGATCGGGCTTATGCGCCTTTATCCGCTTAACCGTCTCTTCGAACGGAAAAAGCCGCGGAAGCGGGTGTGGGAAATGTACGTCCTCGTAGCGTGTACGGAACGTAATAACCACCGAGCGAAGGCCTTTTTTTCTTGCGACAGCTACCGTATGGCGTATGAGCTCTTCATGGCCGCGGTGAACCCCGTCGAATTTGCCGATGGTCACCGCAGAGCCTTGTGTTCCGGGCAGTTTCTTAAGTCCGTTGATGATGGCTGTCATGTGGCGGTGCATTATATGATGTTTCCCGGCGAAAGCAACGCATGCACACAGATCGTCGCGAAAATAGAGAACAGCGGGTTGCAACCCGCTGTTCTCAGCGATCCTGATAAAATTTTGATGCTAATTATTCTTCGTTATGTGCGAATAGCATTTTCCCAACAGCCTCGCACAAGTGCGGCATCGGTTTGCAATTTTACCGCCAGTACGATATAGTTTTTGCATGCTTGCACTCATCGACTACGGCATGGGCAATCTCGGCTCGGTAAAAAAGGCGTTCGAGTTCATCGGCGCCGAAGTAAAACGCACCGATAAGCCCGCCGATCTCAGGAAAGCCCGCGGGCTGATACTCCCCGGCGTCGGCGCTTTCCCCGCTGCGATGAAGAATCTCGCGCAACGCCGCCTCATCGATGTCATCCGGCGCGAAGTGGCGGAGGGCAAGCCCTTCCTCGGCATATGCCTCGGCTATCAGCTTTTGTTCGACTCGAGCACGGAAATGGGCGATACCAGAGGCCTTGGGCTCATACGAGGGCGTGTGCGGAAATTCGAGACCGATCTCAAGGTCCCGCATATGGGATGGAACAGCGTGACCGTCAAGAAGAAGGACATCGTCGCACGGGATGTCATGGACGGCGATTATTTCTATTTCGTCCACTCCTATTACCCCGAGCTTGAGGACACAACTGACGCGCTTTTCGAGACGGAATATGGTGTGCCGTTCACATCGGCCATTGCCCGCGGCAATATCTACGGATTCCAATTCCACCCGGAGAAGTCGCAGGAGAAAGGGCTGTCGCTTATCAGGAATTTCATGGATAAGGTCTGCAGGTAGCGTCGATGTTACAGGTAATACCGGCTATCGATATTCTCAACGGCAAAGTGGTGAGGCTCTATCAGGGGAGCTACGATGCGGTGACCGAATACGGTGATGACCCTGCCGAGCAGGCGGAAGCGTTCGTAAAAGCAGGGGCGGCGCGTATCCATATCGTCGATCTCAATGGCGCCCGCGAGGGAACGACGGTGAACGCGTCCGTTATCGAGGACATGCGCAGGCGTGTGTCCTGTACGCTTGAGGTCGGCGGCGGCATACGCACCATGAAGGATATCAAGCGGTATGCGGATATCGGCATCGATCATTTGATACTCGGCACGAAGGCCATCATCGATATCGATTTCCTTGAGAACGCGGTGCGTACATACGGCGAGCGCATTATCACCGGACTCGATGTGAAGGACGGGAAGCCCGCGGTCGGCGGCTGGTACGACATCGTCGAGAATTCCGTTGAGGTGCTTTTACGTGAATACGAGCGCATCGGCGTGCGTACGGTCATTCATACCGACATTCGGAGCGACGGCGCCTTTACCGGCATCAGTGCCGACGCGGTGCGTTCATTTCTGTCGAAAACGACGATACAGGTCATCATTTCCGGGGGGGTTGCATCCATCAGCGATATTCGCACGCTTATGGGTATCGATACCCCCAATCTTCTCGGGGTCATCACCGGAAAGGCTATTTATGACGGGCGGCTATCCCTTGAGGAAGCCCTTCTTCTCACGCGAAACGGCGGTTGAGACCGGTATTGTCGGGTAAAATTTAAGCATACTACTACCGATAATCAATATAAGGTATCCTCTGCGCGTCGTCTGGGCGTGCGGACAGTGCCGGTATTTGCCGCTGAGGACTGCGATGGTATTGAAAAAAACATTGATGCTTCTGCCCAAGATAGAGCTTCATCGGCACCTTGAGGGGGCCATGCGTCCCGAGACGCTCAGGGAATTCGCCGCAAAAAAGAAGCTTACGCAGTATCCGTACACCAATCCGAAAAAATTCAAATCGGTGGTCACCATCAGCAAGGGTGATAAGCCGGATTTCCTCTATTTCCTCTCGAAGTTCATCAATGTCTGGTATTCATCGCTCAAGGACGTCGAGCGTGTCTCCTTCGAAGCCGTCGAGGATGCGGCAAAGGACAATGTTCTTTACTACGAAATGCGCTTTTCCCCGGAGCATTATGCCTTCGTCAATAATTTCAAGCGTGATGCAGTGGTCAATGCCGTCATCGCCGGGGCGCGAAAAGCGGAAAAGAAATACAAGCATATCCGAGTGAAATATCTTCTGACGCTTAACCGCCAGAAACAGACGGTGCGCGAGATGGAATATCTTTTCGATATGGCGAAGACGTTCCACTTTGACGGCATGGTGGGCATAGACCTCGCGGGGGATGAGCTCAATTATCCGGCGAAGCAGTTCAAGGGGATATTCAGGAAGATAAAGGATGCCGGTCTTTTCGGCATTACGATCCATGCAGGCGAGGTTGTCGGTCCCTTCTCCATGTGGGATGCGATAAAACACCTCAATGCAGACCGCATCGGTCATGGCGTCGCCGCTATCAAGGACAAGAAGCTCATGCATTATCTCACTGAGCACGATATTACGCTTGAGCAATGCATTACGAGCAATCTGCAGACGGGCGCCGCAGCATCGATCGCATCGCACCCGCTCCCGCATTTCCTCAAAGCGGGCGTGCCGGTCGCAATGGCCACCGATGATCCCTCCATCGAGGATATCACGCTTTCCGACGACTACGAGATCGCCGCGAAGCATTTTTCGTTCGGATTCGAAGAATTCAGACAGGTCAATCTCAATGCGATAAAAGCGGCGTTCCTGAGCTTTACCGAGAAGGAAAAGCTCAAAGAGCGTTATCTCGCGGCGTTCGCCGCGTTCGAGAAAAAGGCGGCGCGCTCGAAGCGTTAGCGCTGGCCTTCCTTCAGTAATCCTTCAAAACGAGTACGCCATTCCTTGGATGTCCCCTTGTCTGAAATGACCTTGCTCAGGAGCGCATCGCATTCCTTTATTTTTTTCATATTGCCGAGGGTTATCGCGCGGAAGAATATTCCCTGGTAGCCGACATCCGTTCTCGGATATTCCTTTTCGGCCTTCTCGAACCACGGCAGCGCCATCGCATATTCCTTCGCTTCGCCGAAATGGGAGCCGAACGCGATGTAGTAGGTGCCGCGTTTCTCTTTCGCAATGACGTTCGCTCCGGAAAGGACGTTGAAGACGGAGAGCGCCTTCGTAATATCGCCTCGTGACACGAGCATGTCGAGATATTCCGCGGCGTCTTTCCTGTCGCCTTTTGCGTACGATTGCGCGAGCGCTAGATATCGTTCCTGAATAGTGAGCACATCCGCCATCTTGGTCGCGAATTCCTTCGGCCCGGCGAATCCCCCGATGACATAGATAAGCGCGCCATGTGCATCGACGAACAGAATGGTGGGGAACCCCTCGACACGGTAGCGCGAGAGGAAATCGGCGTTCTTCCCGCCCTTCTCGGGATTGACCTTGAGCGAAACGAATTCCTTTGCAAGTGCTATCACCTTCGCATCGGTGTAGGTCTTCTTATCGAGCTCTTTACACCAGCCGCACCAGTCGGTATACGCGTCGATCATGACGATGGTGTTCTTTTTCGCCGCTTCCGCGAGCGCTTTGGATGCGTCGGTATGCCAGGATATCCCATTGGCGTAAATCGATGACGCGATGAACAAAGCGACGAGTACGGAACGTCTTTTCATGATGGTGTCCTTGAAGATGATGACCACACTATACTTGAGAAAACGTGAAATGCAATGGTTGCCCGTCGCCGGAAGCATTGGTTGAGAAAAGGCGGTTTTCAGCGTATACTGCCGCTGATGAGCACACTACGAGAGACCGAGCTTTACCGCCCGATAGCCGATTTTCTCACCGGGCTTGGGTATACGGTGCGCGGCGAGGTGAAGGGCGCGGATGTCGCCGCCGTCAAGGGCGATGAACTTGTCATCGTCGAGATGAAGACATCGTACACGCTTACGCTCATACTGCAGGCGGTGGAGCGGCTTTCGGTCACCGCGTCGGTCTATGTAGCCATACCGCTGCCGAGCGAGAATATACGGAAGAAGAAATGGCGGCTTCAGTTCAGACTGCTGCGCCGGCTCGGACTCGGGCTCATTTTCGTTTCGAAGGTGAGCGGTGTGCAGGCGGTGTTCGATCCCAAACCGTATGCCCCGCGCATCAATAAAAAGCGTGCGCTCAGATATCGCGCTGAAATAGCGAAGCGTTCGCATGATCATAATGTCGGCGGGTCGACACGGGTGAAACTTATCACCGCGTATCGCGAAGAGGCGCTTCGGATCGCGCAGAAACTTCTAGCGGGCGCTTCGTCGGCAAAGGGATTGTGCGAAGCGGGCATGAGCGCAAAAACGGGATCGATACTGCGGAGCAATTTCTACGGCTGGTTCGAGCGCGTGTCCCCCGGCCACTATTGCCTGACCGCTGACGGCAAACGTGCGTTGACGGAGTATAAGCATGTCGTGAGATCGTTCCCCCGGGAGGCGGTATGAATGTCGATATCTTCTACTACACCGGCACCGGGAACACCGCCCGCGCCGTCGATGTGATCAAAAAAGAGTTCTCATCGAAAAGCTATATCGTGCGAACGACACGGGTCGACGCAGCGACATCGCCGCCCGCGCCGCCGCTCGACCTTGCTATCATAGCATTTCCGGTCTATGCCTGGATGGCGCCGGTATCGATGCAGCGGTTTCTCAGGAAATTCCCGCGTGGAGCGGCGCGATGCGCTGTCGTTGCGGTGCGGGGCGGAGTGCCGGAAAAGGACGCGGTCGGCGGATATTCCGGCGGCGCGATCGAACAGGTCGAACGCATCCTTACGCGGAAGGGGTATGAGGTTACCACGTCCGCGGATGCCGGATATCCGGATAATTGGACGCAATTCGTGGCACCGCTTCAGAGCGGCGATGTGACGGCGACGTGCAGCAAGGGCGATGATGAGATACGGGCTGTTATGAAGACGTTCAAATCCGGAAAGCGATCGATCTATCGTGCGAAGCTGTTGCCGAAAATGATCACGGGGCTTATCGCGGCGCTCTTTCTGGTCATCGGTCGCAAGGGCCTCGGCAGTTGTTTCATCGCCGATGAAAAATGCAATTCCTGCGGGATATGCGCGAAGCATTGCCCGACAAGGACCATTGTCATGCGTGGAAAGAAGAACGCGCGTCCGTTCTGGCGCTTCACCTGCGAGGCGTGCAATCGCTGTATCAACATCTGCCCGAAGCATTCGATACAGCTTTCGCTCTCGGCGCTTATCATGAGCTCGGTGCTCACGGGCATCATCATCGCAGCGGGGATATGGTCGCTTCGATACATCGCGCCGTTCTATCAGGATGCCGCGTGGCTGCGTGTGCTCATCCATACTGCGGCGGTCATTGCTGTCGTTATTATCGCTCATATTGCGGCGTTCCCGCCGTTCGCCTGGGCCGTGTTCATGCTCACCGGTTTCCCGGCGGTGCGCCGCTTCTTCTCGAAAAGCCATACACAGTCCTATGGGCGATACTGCGCTCCGGGATTCAAGGTGTCCGCGCGATGAGCCAGGAGGACCTGTCGATCATCCGCCGAGGACTTTCCTCGGTCCTTGGGCTCATCGCACGCGCGGAATGTACGTTCGTCAACGCACCGCACGGGATACGGCCCGATCGGCGCGAGATGATGCAGAACGAATTCCTTCATGCGCACGATACGGCGTATGAATTCACCGCGGTGTATGACGGACGATATGTCATGAACCTTGCGGGGAGTCCGCGTGTTTTTGAGAACGCCATGATACTGCTTGCACCGGGAGTGGCGCATCATGAGCGTCCGACACGGCAGCATGCCCCGTATCGTTCGCTTTGGCTCGTTATCAGGCCGTCGCAGCCGGGCACGCGTATCTGGGTGTCTTATTTCTCGAAGGGGATGAACTACCCTGGTATTGCAACGACGAAGCATTTCACTATCGCGCATTCGTTCCCGGACCATCGGCTGCTCTCGGGGTTCGCATCTGCCGATGTGCATGAGCGAAGATACACTGCCAATATCGTTGAAAATTTCCTCATCGATCTGGAACGCCAGGCCGCGCGTATGAAGGGTGAAGCGCATGAACGCCTTGCGGCACCGGACCCGACGGTGGAACAGGCGATCGCCGACGCCGATAGTTTCATCGAAACGAACGTTACGCGCCCCATAACCGTGTCCGATGTCGCTTCGCATGTCGGTTATTCCACCGATCACATTACACGGCTTTACAAGAAGCGCCGCGGGTATACGATGCATCAGCACATCAATGCGATGCGGTTATCACGCGCCACCGAACTTCTCCTTTCCACCGATCGGAAGATAGTGGAGATAGCCCGCGACTGTGGATTTTATAACGCGAACTACTTTAATGCCGTCTTCCGCGAGCGGTATACGGCTTCCCCGTCAGTGTATCGCCGGCTTAATGGGCGCGGAAAATCATAATAAATATCGTTTTTTTGCTATTGCCGGGCATGCCGGCATGATTACTATATCACCACAGTAAAACGCCCCGCTGATACCGGCGGCAAGGAGTTCTTCATGGCCCTTGGATACCAGGATACACCGATCATCCCGACCACGCGCTGGCATGTGCATGACGGCGAGCGTCCGCAGCCGAAAGTGGTCGACCCCGGGAATATCTCGACGACACCGCCCGTACAGCCCCCGGCGGACGCCATCGTGCTCTTCGACGGGTCATCGTTCGACGCATGGGCAAGCGTTAAGACCGGCGGGGCCGTCGGCTGGAAAATGAACGGCGACGGCACCGGGGAGGTGGTGAAGGGCACCGGTGATATTCAGACGAAAAAGCATTTCGGCGATATACAGCTCCATGTCGAGTGGTCGGCGCCGACCGTCATCGAGGGCGAAGGTCAGGGGCGCGGCAATTCCGGCGTCTTTCTCATGGGGATGTACGAAGTGCAGGTGCTCGACTGCTGGCAGAACCCGACATATCCGGACGGCACAACGGCCGCCATGTACGGACAATATCCGCCCATGGTGAATGCCTGCTGCAGACCGGGCGAATGGCATCGCTACGATATCATCTGGCAATGCCCTCATTTTCACGGCGACCGATGCGTTACACCGGCACGGATCACAGTGCTCCATAACGGCATCGTCGTGCATCATGCCCGCGAACTGCAGGGGCCGACCCAGCATAGACAGATAGCATCGTATGAAAAGCATGCGGCAACTGGGCCTGTGAAACTGCAGGACCACAATAATCCGGTGCGGTTTCGCAATATCTGGGTGCGGGAATTGTAATTGTAAAAACACCTGAGCACGTATAGAATGAACACGCAGGAATAAAAAGGAGATAACGATGTCAAAGATACGAGTGACCATCTGGAACGAGTTCGTCCATGAGAACCGCGATGAGCCGGTGAAAAAGATATACCCCGACGGTATGCATAAGACGATCGCGAAGATGATCGGCGATAAGTACGATTATACATTCGCCACATTGGACATGCCGGAACATGGACTCACTGCCGATGTTCTTGCCAATACCGATGTGCTTACCTGGTGGGGGCATGCGGCGCATGCGAAGGTGGAGGATGCCATCGTCGATCGCGTGCAGCAGCGCGTGCTCGAAGGCATGGGGCTTATCTGCCTTCACGCGGCGCATTACTCGAAGATATTCAAACGCATGATGGGCACGGGATGCGGACTGCGCTGGCGCGAAGCGAAAGAGAAAGAGCGTTTGTGGGTCGTCGAGCCACATCATCCCATCGCAAAGGGACTGCCGCAGCATTTTGAACTTCAGGAAGAGGAGATGTACGGCGAGCGCTTCGATATTCCCGATCCGGACAAGGTCGTCTTCATCTCATGGTTCGAAGGCGGCGAGGTGTTCAGGAGCGGCGTAACGTATACTCGCGGGCAGGGGAAGATATTCTACTTCCGCCCCGGCCATGAAACACATCCGACATACTTCAATAAGACCGTCATTCAGGTCATCGACAACGCCATTGCATGGGCGAAGTATGAAGGCGCGACCGATGTCATGAAGGCGGCGCCGCATGTGCCGGTGTCGCTCGAACCGATAAAGCCGAAATAGAAGGGTAATCCGAATAATCACAGCTGAACGCGGGGTCACGCATCCCGCGTTCAGCCGTTCAATAATAATTCTATTGCAAGTGGAGTCTATCATGAATAAGATACGTGTAGGCGTTATCGGTCTCGGCATGGGCAAAAGCCATCTCAAGAACTACAAGGCGAATGCGAACGTCGAGATAGCCGCCGTCTGCGATATGAACAAGGAGCTCGCGGATACGATAGCGAAGGAATACGGCGTTGCGAACGTATATACCGATACCGACGCAATGTTCGCCAAGGAAAAGCTCGATGCGGTGTCGGTGGTAACGCCCAATAAATTCCATTCGCCCCTCACGCTTGCCGCCATTGACAAAGGGCTTCATGTGCTCTGTGAGAAGCCCATGGCGATGAACACCGCGGAAGCAGTGGAGATGAAGAAAGCCGCCGACAAGAAGAAAGTAAATCTCATGATAAACTTCTCCTATCGATTCTCGCCCATGAGCTATGCGCTCAAGAAGACCGTGGACAGCGGCGTCATCGGTCCGATATATTTCGGGCGTACGGTATGGCATCGCCGCCTCGGTATGCCGAAATTCGGCGGCTGGTTCGGGCAGAAGGCGCTTTCCGGTGGAGGCCCGCTCATCGATCTCGGCGTGCATCGCCTCGATCTTGCGCTCTGGCTTATGGGATATCCGGAACCGGTGTCCGTGAGCGGTTCGGCGTACAATAAGATAGCCGCGCAGCATGCGGCGAAAGAAGGAAAACCCTTCGACGTCGAAGATTGTGCCTGCGGTATCATCAAATTCGCTACAGGCGCCACGCTCATGCTCGAAGCGAGCTGGGCGCTCCATATCAAAGAGAAAGAGCATATGATCACCTCGCTTTACGGCGAGAAGGGCGGCATCGTTCAGAAGAACACCGACGGCGGCTACAATTTCACCGCGGAGATATACACGAACGAGGATGGCCTTGAGTTCACCAAAACGCTCGATCAGAGCCGTGTGCCTGTGCCGACGCCGCAGGATGAATTCGTCGCGAGCATAATGGAAAAGCGTAAGCCGATGGCTGACGGTGAGGACGGCATCAAAGTGATGAAGATACTTGATGGCGTGTATGAAAGTGCTAAGACGGGGAAGGAAGTCAGGTATTAGGGAGGAGTACCCCTTCTCCCAATAACTGCTTTCTCGAACCCGAGTGCACATTTCTCGGGGTGCGAGACATGCATTCGTATGCAAATCCTGATAGGAGATGGGCACCGACAGGATGTGATAGCTTAAGGATATGCGGATGCATCGACTGTATTGTCCGTGTGTTTTTTCCTTTTCGTCGCGTCTTCGCGCCGTCGCGTGACATCTTCTTTATGTTTTCATATTCTCGTTGAGCGAGAGTGTTCCACGCGAAGCTCGCGAAGAATAGGTACCCGTAACCGGGCCGCAGACGGGGCAGGAGCGGTGTTTCCACAGAAAATAAAACGTGTGTGGAGAATGCGTCAAAATGACGCGCAAGGCAACGCTATCAGGCTGGGATCGGCATTGCGCAGGGTAATGAATTAAAACGGTATGGGGGAAGTCCTACACCGCGTCTTGACGTCATTCGACAGCGGGAATATACTGTCCAATCGTTGCATTCGTGTCTTCACCGCTTGTATTATGCTCATCATACGCGATGGAAGAAGGACACATCGTCAGTAAAGGAGAGTTTTGTGAAAAGAATAATTCTGCTCATTACTATCATCACAGGAGTACTGCTCATGGCTGCTGGCAAAACGGACCAACAGAAAAAGGGCGACACAAAGAAGCCCGCGTACGAAAAGTTCAACGACCAAGTAAGTTATGCCATCGGGATGGACATCGGGAATTCGTTCAAAAAGCAGTCGCTGGACCTGAACCTTGCCGTCCTCATGCAGGGTGTCAAGGACGTGCTTGCCGGAAAGACACCCGCCATGAGCGAGGATGAGGTCAATGCGGTGATGATGGAATTCCAGACACAGATGCGGCAGAAGGCGTCAGCGCGCGGCAGCAAGGAAAGCGAAGAGTTCCTTTCGAAGAACAAACAGAAAGCCGGCGTCGTCACGCTCCCGAGCGGACTGCAGTACAAGGTGGTCACTGCCGGCACCGGCGCGAAACCGAAACTCACCGACTCCGTATCCGTGCATTATCAGGGAACGCTTATCGGCGGCAAGGAATTCGACAGTTCATACAAGCGCGGCGAGCCCGCCAATTTCCCGTTGCAAGGCGTCATTGCGGGTTGGACCGAGATATTGCAATTGATGCCCGTCGGATCGAAGTGGGAAGTGTATATCCCGTCGGCGCTCGCGTACGGCGAACGGGGGAATTCGGGCATTCCGCCGAACTCTACGCTCATTTTCACCATTGAGCTTCTCAATATTGAACAATCGGCCAAATAAGTAGATGGCACGTTGCGCATATGTATCATCACGGGAACTGGCAGCAGTAATCACAGATGCCGTCACAAGATTGAACAGCGGGTTGCAACCCGCTGTTCCCATCATAGAAGGGATATCACTTGTCATGCTGACTTTCTCAGATCCGAATACCATGACAGAATCGCTTTACAGTTCGAACGTCTGTCCGATCTTCACGAAGCCTTGGAAGCCGTCGCCTTTCGCGCGCGCCTGCCAATCGCACGGTTTTCCGCTGAAGTCCTTGTTCTCGCTCACGAAATCCTGATAATGTGAGAGCCACATCTTCTTTTTTATTGCATCCGGGAGTTTTATGCTGTTGTATACAGGATCGCCGGAGAGTTGGCCGTAATTTGCGTGCACACCGCTCATGAACGGCGTACATTCGCAGTCCTGGATGATGAGGTCGGATTTGGCGTAGAACACTTCCATCTGACGCGGCGAACAATGCTGGCTGTCGGTGACGAAATAAACGGTTTTTCTGTCCTTTCGCGACATGATAAGGCCGAATGTCCATGATATCATGCTCCCTGACATGATATGTATCTGCTGAATAAGCTCGCAATTCCAGCCTTCCCAGTTGTACACGCTGTTGGGTTTTATCGGCACCGGCTCAAAATAGGTGGAAAGATCGGCGACGAAGCCTTCCATGCTCTCAAGGCCGCCCCGAAGCGATTTTTCCCAAAGGTCCTTTAAGAGCTGGTCATTGGCGATGATGCGCGGCGCGTAATTGAAATTCTTTCCCGTCGGCTTGTTCTTCGGGAAATTCATCCCGTCGCGGAAATTCTGCGGATGGTTCTTCCAGTCGTAACGGAGAAAAGCCATCTGCTCAAGCCCGCCGATATGGTCGGCATGCGCGTGGCTGATATAGACATCGTCGATATCATTGACGGTAAGTCCGGCATTGCGGAGCGCATGCGGCGCCTGCCATCCGTAGTCGATGAGCATGCGGCGGCCGTTCTCCTCCACAAGGAACGTCTGATTGTAATGCTTCACCGAAAAGGCGTTGCCGCAGCCGAGAATCGTTATCTTCATATCGTCTCCTTTCCTTTCTCGGACAACTATATCAAAATAAAAAAGTATGGCAAGCGCATGTACCGGTGCTCGTTGGAGGCCATCGCGAAAGAAAGAACAAGGGGGCATCCCTCGACTCCGCTCGGGAACCATGCCCCCTTGTTCTCAGCGATTCTAATGACGGTATGATGAGTGTAATTCTATCGCAGCAGGTTATCGCTATTTTCGCAACAGTATCCGTACGCTCGTTGACTATTCCCTGTTTTTAGGTAGGATTGGCCGATGGCAGTGGACATACTCGCATTTGCGGCGCACCCGGATGATATCGAGATCACCTGCGGCGGGCTCCTCCTTACCCTCAAGCGCAGGGGATATACGACCGGCGGTATCGATTTTACGCGCGGGGAGTTCGGTTCCAACGGCACGGTGGAAGAACGCCAAGCGGAATGTGCCGCTGCGACCAGGATACTCTCCCTCGATCACCGGTCGAATTTCGGTTTTCCCGACGGGAAGTTGTCATCGTTCGATCTCGAGACCATGAAAGCGGCCGCCGTACGAGCCATACGTACGCATACGCCGCGCATACTCGTGCTCCCGGACAGGAAATACCGTCATCCGGACCACGGCATGGTGGCGAAGGTGGGATACGAGGCGCATTTCTACGCGGGGCTTATGAACTATCTGCCGGAAATGCCGCCCTATCGTCCGAAGCTCGTCATCTACGCACCGTACAATCGGCGTTACCATCCGTCGTTCATCGTCGATGTGAGCGATGTCGTCGAAGAGAAGCTTGAGGCGATCAAGGCCTATCGCTCGCAGCTTTTCACCGGCGATACAAAGGCGGATACGCCGCTTTCGCACAGGAATTTCATCGACCGAATACGCGCATCGATGATGCATTACGGATCCATGGCCAATGTGGCCTACGGCGAACCGTATCTCATGGAATCACCGCCCGCCGTCACCGATGTCATTTCGGCATTCGGCCTTTCTGCAAAAAAATGAATATCGGCATCACCTGTTATCCCACATACGGCGGGAGCGGCATCATCGCCACCGAGCTCGGCAAGGCGCTCGCCCGCGCGGGCGATGAGGTCCATTTCATCGCGTCATCACTCCCGGTTCGGCTTTCCGCGTTCGATGAGCGCATCCATTTCCACGAAGTGGGCGGGCTCGCCTATCCGTTGTTCGAGCATCCGCCGTACACGCTTAATCTCACCAATCGCATGGTGAAGGTCGTGCGCGAACATCATATCGATGTGCTGCATGTGCATTACGCCATACCGCATGCGGTGAGCGCCGTTCTCGCACGCGATATACTTACTGCAGACGTGAGCGGTGTGAAGATCGTCACCACGCTTCATGGCACCGACATTCTCCTCGTCGGTCAGGATGAATCGTACTTTGATATCACGAAATACAGCATGGAACAAAGCGATGCGCTTACCGCGGTGTCGGACTATCTTTCGGCAAGGACGAAGGAGATATTCGGCATAACGAAGAACATTCGTGTCATAAAGAATTTCGTCGATGTTGCCGTGTTCTCGCGCGACGCGTTCGCGGGATCGTCCGTCGTCAGACACGGATCATCACCGGTATTGCTCCACGTGTCGAATTTCCGGCCGGTAAAGGATATCGCCGTGCTCATCAAGGCCTTCGCCCGCGTAAGAAAGCGCGCCGACGCGCATCTTGTCCTCGCCGGCGACGGCCCCGAACGTCCTGCCATGGAAAAGCTCGTGCGCTCGCTCTCCCTTTCACAAAACGTCACCTTTCTCGGTGCCACCGACGCGCTCCCTGCGATAATGGCGTCATCGGATATTTTTCTCCTGAGCTCAACGCTCGAATCGTTCGGGCTTGCCGCGCTTGAGGCCATGGCCATGGGCGTGCCGGTGGTCTCCACCGATTGCGGCGGCATACGGGAGGTCGTTGCCGACGGCGTAACAGGGCGCATCGTACCGGTCGGTGACCATGAGGGGATGGCGAATGCCGTATGCGGGCTCATCGATGATGTGCCGCTTCGAAAAAGAATGGGAGATGCGTCGTATCAGCGTGTGCGCGACGAGTTCACGATAGAGAGGATCGTTCCGCGGTACCGGGATGTCTATGCATCTATCTAATCGTATTTTATGACGAACACATCGGAACTGCCGCTGTGTGTGAGGTAACATCTATCCCCGCCAAATTGTTATTCTTCGCTTCACGTGCTTTTTTTGGCTCCCCTTTTGAAGGGGAAAGGGGTCGGGGGATAGGGGTTTATATTGCGCTGTACGCCTAATCGTATTTCACGAAAAGTAGATCAGTGCCGCCGCTGTATGTCTGACCGTCAACGGAGCCGGCTGCATTTCCCCCGAGGACGACATTTCCCGCGGGGTCCACGATGACCGCTGTCGCGTAATCACCGCCCGTGCCGCCGCGCAGCCGCGTCCATTGCCAGTTACCGTTCGCTGCATATGCGCAGACGAAGGCGTCCTGCGAGCCGCCGCCGAATATCTGCCCGTCAAATGCACCGGTCGTGTCGCCCGCGATGTATATCATCCCTTTCTTATCAACGGACACGCCTTTCCCGGTATCCCCCGATGAACAGCCGCGCATTCGCGTCCACTTCCAATTGCCTTCTGCATCGTATTTCACCAGGCAGGCATCCGTACTTCCTGCAGGGACTTGCCCGTCAAAGACGGCATCAGTGGACGCTGCGATGTAGAAATTACCGCTCACATCGGCCGCTCCCCCGTACACGTTGTCGCTGTTCGCCGTCCCCCGCTGTCGAGTGAATATCCAATTCCCGGATGTGTCGAATTTGACAAAACAGATATCGGTCAGTCCAAAGGCTGTCTGTCCATCGAACGATGCGTTCGCCTGCATCGCAACATATATCGAATTACCCGCTACGGCTATTGCCCTGGGTTGATCGGTATTCACCGTGCCGCGCATCTTTGTCCAGAGCCAGCCCCCGTCGAGTTTATACTTCATCACGACCAGGTCCGATATGGCGCTGTACGGCTGTCCGTCGAACGCCCCGTTCGCTTCACCGCAGAGATACAGCGCACCGCCGCTGTACACGATATCGTAGGGAGTATCATTCCCGCCGGAACCACGAATGCGCGTCCATTGCGGGAAACCATCCTTTCTGAACTTTTTTATGAAGATATCCTGTCCTCCAAAACCGCCTTCGCCGTCAAAGCCAGATGTGGTGTTCCCGGCAAGATACACATTATCCTCGGTATCGACGGCAACGCCGTGGCCGACATCGTCACCGGCACCGCCCGCAAGCCGTGTCCAGAGCCAATTGCCCTTTGGGTCGAACTTGATGAGGTATGCATCCTGAATCCCGCCGCCGAACGACTGCCCGTCAAGGGTACTCCCCGTATCGCCACACACATAGATATTTCCGGTGCTGTCCGCTGCAGTGCCGTTCACGGTAAGTGATCCGGCATTGCCGCGAAGGCGCGTCAACTGCCAATTCCCGCTGCAGCCGTACGTTATTCCCTCAGGATCGAAGGGGTTTGTCCGCGGAAGCTGATCATAAAAGCAGCCCACGGCCGAAACCATGAACACGGCCATAAGCGCGATAAGGTACCTTGAACCAGCCATATGCTGTACTCGTTATGCAGTATTTGCTAGAACGTATCAAAAAGTGAGCGTATCGTCAACTGCTTCCTTACATCCTGCACGCTCAGGTCCCCGCGCTCCAGCGTCACCCGCTTTTTCATGCCCGGTGCCAGGTCGAAATAATTGTCCGAGAACACTGTATCGCGGCCGGCAAGATCGAGCTCGATGAACTTTGCATAGGCGGTCGCGGTCACTTCGATGACGACATTCCCGCTCTTCACATCCTTGCCGACGACCGTGCGAAGCTTCGGGTCTGCGAGCGAGAGATGCTTGTAGGGCGCGAACACCGTGCTCCCCATCGACGATGCGTGCGACTTCTCATCGGTGAACGAGAAGAAGAGCGCGCGCTCGCGGATCGTACCGGAAAGCTCTTTCGAAAGATCGAGCGATACGCCCAGCTTGCTCGAGAGGGGGTCGATCTTCACTTTCACCGAATCGGTGCGTATGGATTTGCCGTTCATATCGATGAGCTTCCACGTGAGCGTGCCGGAGAGCGCCTCGCGCGTTTCATTGGATACATGTATCGACGCTTTATCCTTCGTTTCCTCGCAGGAACACATGACGGGCGCGAAGAAGCGTTTCGCCGCATAGTGGAGCGCCTTCCAGCGTCCGTAGAAATCGACGGATGCCCACGATGCCACCGGCCAATTGTCGTTCAACTGCCAGTAGATGGCCCCCATGCATCGCCCGCGGTTGCGCCGCCAGTGCTCCACCCCGCAGCGCATCGCTTCGGACTGCGAAAGCTGCGATACGTATACGAGCGAATCAAAGTCCCTGGGATAGCGGAAATACTGCGCGATATAGGAGAGTATCTTGCCGTTGCCGCCGTTGCAGCGCTGATGGTCTTCCATGACCGGCGAGAAGATGTTCATATCCTCTTCCTCGGCGAAGCTTTTTATCGTCTTCATCGAGGGGAACGATTCGAAACCGAATTCCGACATGAAACGGAAGAATTTGCTGCGATAGTCGGTGAACGCCACATTGCCGTGCCACACTTTCCAGTAATGCGCATCCCCGCGTGCCTCGCCGTTGGGGTCGTCGAAATCGCCGCCCGAGGAGGGCGATGCCGGCCAGTAGAACACGTACGGGCACACCTCGGAGACGAGCTTCGGGAAGAGGAATTGATATTGCTTGAGGTATTCGGTCTTCGACACCGGCGGTTTCGGAAAACCCCATTCGACGAAACCCCATTCCATCTCATTATTGCCGCAGACAAGACCGAGCGACGCGTGATGGCGCATGCGCATGAGATTATACCGTACTTCCGCTTCGATATTCCTGTAGAACGCGGGGTTATTCACATCGTAGGTGGCGCAGGCGAACATGAGATCGTGCCAGATGACAAGCCCGTATTCGTCGCACAGGTCGTAGAAATCGCTGGAGGGATAGACGCCGCCGCCCCAGACGCGTATGCTGTTGAAATGGGCATCGACGCAGTCCTTGATGAGCCGCTCGGTGCGTTCGCGCGTCACGCGGGTAAGACAGACGTCCTCGGGTATGTAGTCGGCGCCCATGGCGAATATCGATACGCCGTTCACATGGAACTCGAAGCTCTCGCCCCATTTGTCCTTCGCCCGGCGCACCGTCATGGTCCGAAGCCCGATGCGGTGCGTGATGGAATCGATGACCGCGTCGCCGTGCATGAGATCGATCGATACGCGGTAGAGCGGCTGTTTGCCGTAGCCGTTGGGCCACCACAGTTTCGGTTCCGTTATCGGTACGGAGAACTTGTGATTGATAGCGTGATAGGTGAGCGTTTTCGTCCCGTCGGGGGCCGCTATGGTCGCGCGTATACGGTAGTCGGTGTTCTGCCACTGCTCGACGACGGTCTCCACATCGAGCGTCACCGACGAGCTGTTATGCCGCTGTATGATATGCGCATCGGAGAGCCGCGCGCCGGAGTGTATCGCGATACGCAGCGGACGGAATATGCCGATGTCGGGGATCTGCGGACCCCAGTCCCAGCCGAAACTGCAGTGGGATTTTCTGATATGCGCAAAGCCGGTAAGCGCGTCCCCCGCGCCCCACAGTTCGCGTTTTTTCTGCGCTTCCGTGATGTACTTCACCGCGTCGGCGAAGGTTATCTGTATCGTATTCTTTCCGGAGCGTATCTTGTCATCAATAGCGAAGCGCCAGGCGCGATGCATATTGTCCGTGGTCCCCGCCTTTTTTCCGTTGATCACTATCGTCGCGAGCGTATCAAGCCCTTCGCATTCGAGGAATACGTGACGATTCTCCACCGTGAGCGCATCGACACTGATGTCGAATTCCCGTTCGAAGATGAAATCGCGCGAGGCGATGGCCACGGCACGCCGGTTCTCCTCGCGATGGAACATCCCCCGTTTGCCGAACGCCCCGTCGCGCTCAAGCGCTTCGAACACGGTGCCCGGTACGGCGACCGTGGTCGAGTAGGTGCCGTCCGCTGAACGTACGTTCCACATTCCGGCAAGATCGATGTGTGACATGGGGTTTCCTTTGTGCATCAGTTTCTGGTATAGAGGAATCGTTTTATCGAACGCTTGGGGGTCTTCTCGAATTCCTCGGGATAAAGCTCTATGCGCGATACGGTGATGAACGCGGGAAGCCTTTTCGCGAGCAGTTTCAGGTTCTCGTCCATTTTTTTCGTAAGCCCCCGCTCATCGAGCCCTTCGGCATCCGCCTTCTCATAGTCCGGGTATACGAGCGCCACGAGCTTATTGTCCCGTTCAATGACGATCGACTCCTGCACATACGGGAGATAGTTGAGCTTCGCCTCGATCTCTTCCGGGTAGATGTTCTGTCCGGAGGGGCCGAGCATCATGGTCTTCGATCGGCCGCGTATGAACACATTGCCTTCGCTGTCCATGATGCCGAGGTCGCCCGTACGCATCCATCCGTCTTTGGTGAACGAATCTTTCGTCGTTTCCTTATCCTTGTAATAGCCGCTCGTTACGTTCTCGCCGCGTACGAGTATCTCACCGGCCGTCGCCGCGGGATCGGCGGAATCGATCTTCACCTCCATGCGTTCCACGGTGCGGCCGACGCTCCGCGGGCGGAAGTACTTGAAATCGCTGTAGGTGATGATAGGACCGCATTCGGTCATGCCGTAGCCGACGGTGTAGGGGAAGTCGATCGAATGGAGGAACGCCTCGACCTCTTCATTGAGCGCGGCGCCGCCGATGATGAGCTCATAGAATTTCCCGCCGAAGGCCTTCACGAGCCTGGCGCGTATCGCCGAGTGTATCGCCGTTTTCACGAACGGGAGCTGGGTAAGTATCCTGATGTGCGCCTTCTCGAGCATGGGCTTTATCTGCCGGGCATAGATCTTCTCGATGACGAGCGGTACCGTGCATATGATGCGCGGCTTCACCGCAGCGAACGCTTCGATGACTATCTTGGGCGAGGGTATCTTCGCGAGGAAGTTGATGTGACACCCGCAGGTTATCGGGAAGAGGAAATCGAATGCGCAGCCGAACACATGGGCTACCGGAAGGAAGGCGACCGTGGTGTCCCCCGGGACAAGGGAGAAGTTGTTGCGCCCGAAGACGACGTTCGAGCTTAAGCTTAAGAGCGGGAGCATGACCCCTTTCGAGAAGCCCGTTGTGCCGGAGGTGTAAAGTATCGCGGCGAGCCTTGCATTATCGGCCTTCGGCAGCGTGAATGATTCCTTCGTTACGGAATGTTCCATGCGGTGCTTGAAATGGGCCACTGCTTTGTGCACCACATCGGCAACCGACCGGCGTGCATGATGCCTGAGCGAGAAGTCGGTGAGCGAGAATATGCCGCGGACGCGCTTCATCGCGCCCGGATCGAGCTTGTCGATGATGTCATCGGAGGCGAACACGAACACGCTGTCCGAATGGTTCACGATATGGTGCATGTCGTCGGGATGGAAATCCGGCAGTATCGGTACGATGACCGCCCCGTAGGAAACGACGGCAAGATAGGCGATGCCCCATGCCGCGGAATTCCTTCCGACAAGTGCGATGGAATCGCCGCGGTGCACGCCGTTCTCATCGAAGAGGTGATGGAGCATGAGCATCATCCTGCCCATTTCCCCGTAGGTGTACCCCGATCCGCCGTGATCAGAGACCGCCGGGAGGTCCCAATTCTCCCTCACTGCATGCGCAACGAGATCGACCAATGTTTCTTTCAGCATTGCGTATCCCCCTCGTGTGGTCCTTCCGCCCTATTCGATCAGTATCGCCCCGGCGAGCACGGTCACCCAGACATTGTGTTTCTTGACGATGGCCGACTGCGTGACGTTGTGCGTCTTGACGATCTGATCGCTCATCTTCCAGATATCGCGCTTCAAGTCATACGATGCATCCGGGTCGAAATCGAGACCGAGGATGGTCGCGAGCATTTCTGCGGCGAGATCTTCCGCGTAATCACCGCACTCCTCATCGGTCATGCCGTAGGAATGATGCTCGGAAAGATAGCCGTGCTGATGCTTGTGCTGCGGCACCGCCATGCCCACCGACGCGGCGAGGAGGCGATTGTACTCATTGCTGGAAATATCGCTCAGGACGCAATGGACTATCTGTCCCGGCTCAAGCTCCTTCAATCCCTTCTCTATCGGGATGATCTTGCATCCGGGCGGATAAATGCTCGATACGCGCACCAGATTGAATTGTGCGATGCGTGCGTCGCGCAGAGCCATCTCGAAGCTGAACAGCTTCTCCTTATGGATGCCGACACCCTTCGTCAGGAACAGCTTTTTCGGTATGTACATATACGACCCTCCTCGTGCCTAGCGTGACGGCGGCGCATCATCGATGCGATTGCCGATGTTATCGTCTTCCGGCGGGATCTCCCGGTCATTGCCCGGCGGCCCGTAATTGTCGTCGCGATAGGACGGACGATAATTCCCGTTGCGATCGGAATTCCCGTAATTGTTCCCGCCACCGCCATAATTGTTCCGACGATAGCCGCCGCCGCCACCACCGTAACCACCCCCGCCTCCACCGCGGCGACCATAACCGCCGCCGCCGTTACCCCCGCGTCCGCCGTATGCGCGACCGCCTTTGGGGAGTATGCATACCTGCTTGATGGTGCCATCGCCCTCGCTCTTTGTCTCGACATCCTTGTCGTCCTGGAGCGTGAGATGGATGATGCGTCGCTCGTAGGGGTTCATCGGTTCGAGCATTTTCGGCCGGCGTGTGCGTTTGACGACGCTCGCCATCCGCCAGGCGATGTCCTTCAGCGTCTCTTCGCGCCGTTTGCGGTACCCGTCGATATCGATGATGATGTGATGCTCTTCCTCTTCGGTGCCGTTGCCCGGCTCGCTTGCCGCGGGGCGCCCGTTCATCTTTGAGGTGATGAGCGTTACCAGGAACTGCAGCGCCTCGAGTGTGGAGCCCTTCTTCCCGATAAGCACGCCGGAATCGGGGCTGTCGATGTTGATATATATCTTGCTCGCGCTTTCCTCGCCGGCGGCCACGGTAGCCGGGACGCTCATGAGCTTCAAGACGTTCTCAAGGATATCCTTGACGTCCTTGATGCGGTTGGATATCTCCTCGTAGTAGATGCGTACACGAGCCGGTATCTCTTCGCCGATGCCGAGTATGCTCCGTTTGCCCTTATCGAGCACTTCGATGCGCACCTCGTTCTCGGCAAGACCGAGCTCTTCGAGCGCATTCTTCACCGCTTCTTTTTCAGATTTTCCGCTGAACTCTTTTACTAGCATATATCGTTCTCCTCGCGCTATTTTTTCACGGTGACCGTTACCAGCTTTTCCTTCCGGAAATAGTTGGTGTACATCTGCTGCGGCAGGCTCAGGAGGTTCATGAGCGTCCAGTAGAGCACGAGCCCGCTCGCCATATTATACAACAGGAAGAGGAACACCAGAGGCAGTATGTAGCTGAACACCTTCATCTGCTGCGCCTGTTCACCCGTGCCGGATTTCGGCGTGAGCACGGTCATAAGGAAGCTTGTCGCCGTCATGAGTATCGGGAGAAGGTTCACATCGAAGCCGCTTATCGTCATGAGACGGTCGGGGGAAGTGAGGTCCTTTATCCAGAGGAACGACGCATTGCGCAGCTCCACCATGTTCTGCATCATATAGAAGAAACCGATGAGTATCGGGAAAGGAAGGAGCATGGGCAGACACCCGCCGAGCGGATTGACCTTCTCCTTCTTGTAGAGCGCCATCATTTCCTGATTGAGCCGCTGGGCGTCGTTCTTGAACTGCTGCTTCATCGACTCGATGCGCGGGTTTAACATGCTCATCTTCTTCATGGAATTGTAGGACGCCTGCGAGAGCGGGAAGGTGATTATCTTGTAGATGAGCGTGAAGAGTATTATAGCCCAGGCGTAGTCCTTCGTGAATTTATAGAACCAGTCGAGTATCCAGTTCATCGCATACGTGAGCGGGCGGATGTTGAGGCCCGGGATGATGAAGTATTCCTTGAAGATGAAATCGTAGTTGCGCCCGTATTCGGGGAGCGCGGTGCGCTTCTTGGGGCCGAGATACGCCGAATATTTCTCAACGATCACCTGCCGCGGTGCGAGCGAAACAGCGGCGAGATAATTGACGATCTGGTGTCCGTCGATGTCCTGCGCTATCTTGGGGTCCGGGAGTGTTGCGCTTTCGGCGAAGTAATCGGATTTCGGGGGCGAGAGGAATATCGCGAAGTAGCGGTTCTCAACGGCCACCCATTCCTTGGGGCCGGCGACGGGCTTGTATTTCAGCTGCTGCTCACGCCCGGAGAGGAGATCGTCCTTGTCCTTTTTGCCGAGTTTGAGCCAGGACGCTTTCACGACATCGTCGGGCGTTCGTTCGTTCTTCGGGCGATAGGGACCGAGGCCCGAGCCGGTGAATATGGCATAGGGCACCGATACCTGCGAACCGGAGAGGTTCTCGAAGGAAAGTTCGGTGTCGATGAGGAAATCATTGGACAGGAGTGTGAATGATTTCTTCATCCTGAGCGGCGTGCCGTTGACAGAGACATCGGCGATGAACACGATGCGGTTGGAAGATCGCTCGGCGACGCCGTACGCAACCGGCGTGTGCGGGGCTATCGAGTTCGAAAGATCGCTGAAGCTCGTGTAGAAGGGATATATCCCGTTGAGCACGCGGTCGACCATCTCCACCGGTTCGCCGGAGAGCATGGAATATTTTTTCAGCTTGTAGGACGTGAGCACGGCATCCGCACTTGAGAATTCCGCGCGGACGCGGTCGTTCTCGAGCGCTATCGACTGTACGCCGAACACGGCGAGCGGCCGCACCGAAGGGGCGTTCGTGCCGAATGTCACCGGGGCTGCCGCTGCGGGCATCGATGCGGGGGCATTCGTTGTATATGTCTGCGGTACTGCTTTCGGTGTGAGCTTTTCCTGCACTACAAAAAAGGTGATCATTATCACCGCCGATATGCCGATGGCGAGCATGAGACGCATGTTCTGGTTCATTCTTATTGTTTCTCCTTAGAGGTAGCTGTCATTGTCATGGTACCGGGTCGTAACCGTGCCCCCCCCAGGGGTGGCATCGCATAAGTCTCAGAAAAGTGAGTGCACATCCGCGTACTGCGCCGTGCCGGAGAAAGGCCTCGCGGGCGTACTCCGAGCATGACGGCGTATACCGGCACGACGGGGGGAGGTGCGGTGATATTATCTTCTGGTAGAGTGTGATGAAAAATATGAATATATGTCTCATTGTTCCAAATTTCAGGTAAAACGACGCAGGAGAGCGGAGAGCGAATCCGACCGGTCCTTATACTCGCGCGCAACACGCCTCCGTATGATGATGACGAAATCATATCCCTTTACGATGGATGCCCGTGCTTTCCTGAATATCTCGCGCACCAGCCGCTTTTCGCGGTTGCGCTCCACGGCATTCCCGAGCGTACGGCGCACTACCACGGCCATGCGGGAGAAATCCCTGCCATTCGCGGCCGCAAGCACTCGATACGCATCATCCGCGTACGTTCTATTCCTTTCAAAGATCCGTTCGATATCCGCTCGCGATTTCAAGCGTTCGCGTTTGGGATATCGGCTAGCGCTCATCGGAAGAGGTAAGTTTGTAGCGTCCTTTCAGGCGTCTACGGCGCAATACTTCACGTCCGCCGCGTGTCTTCATCCGCTTGCGAAATCCGCATTTACGGGCACGGCGCACCTTGCTCGGGCTGTACGTACGTTTCATCTGGTCAATTCTCCTCGAGATATATAGCAACACCGCCCCGTGTGAATGGAAAGCGATGAGGTATTCACCGATAAAGTCCCGGCATTCTATCGCGGCTTGGAGGTTTTGTCAATACAAACGATGGGTCTGTTATCGCGGCAATTTCCAGCGCGACCAAAGCACCGAACATGGCTCATCCTTCCTATATTGCTGATAATATGCGGTGAAAATACTGCCGTCAGCCAATTCCACGCTCGATGGATAACCGAGATCGCCCGTCGGCCCGCGATCATTGATGATGATATCGGTTTCCCACGTCTTTCCGTCATCGCGGCTTATCATCGCCCGCTCACCGAACGGTTTTTTGCGGTAGCCGTACGAGCAGACAATTGTGCCGGATGAGTGACGCATAAGATGCGGCGGGGCACCGTGAATACCGAGCGGCTTCGCCTCGCTCCATGTCTTTCCGCCGTCGAATGAATCCGTCTGCAGGAGCGTTAACACGGATCCTTCCGCATCTTTTATCGAATAATCATTATAGCGGATAAGCCCGAGAATGTGTCCGCCGCCGAGATCAAGGGCATGCGGCTCGTTGAAATTGTCGTGTTTCCAGTCCTTCGGGAGCGGCACCGTGCCGAGCTGTTTCCATTTCTTCCCGTCTTTGCTCGTCCAGGCTTCGATGTTGCCTTTGCCGTACTTGTTCGTATCGTACTGATATTTTCCTTTTACCACCGTTGCGAACCGTTTCCCGAAATAGAGAAGCGTGCCGTCCGCACGAAGCGTAGGACCATGCGGTGCGCTTACCGGCGATGGATAAATCTCGCCCCAGCTCTCGCCGTTTTCGCTCATACGTACATACGATCCCTGCCAATGCGCGAGGTCATCGTTCCAGAGCGCGACGGTGTTCATCCACACGGATGAGCCCTTGTACATTTTCGTATAAACGCGTATGTCACTGATGAACCACGAGGCAAGGAGCTTCTTCCCGCCAAGGGATATGATGCCGGCGTCGCGGTCATCGAGCGGCGTGTCGGTGATTATCTCCGGCGCCGACCACGTGCGGCCTTCATCCTTGCTGCGGAATATCGTGGTCTTGCCCCACGGGCATATATGCGAGTTGCGAAATCCCGATGCAGCGACGATGAGCTCGCCCGCGGGCGTCCGGCAGACGGTGGGCCAGCCGAAATAGCCGAGATAGCTTTTCTCTTCGCGGTGTACGATTCCATGTTTTGCTGATACTCGCTTTATCATATGCTGCTCCATGTCATAGTGCGATCGGATAGCTTCGCTGACAGGCATAGTATAATCACCTACGACAACAAGCAATAGCAGTATCGTTCATTTTTATTGCAATTGGATTCAGCTAGCCGTCGTGCATATTGTTCGCTTTATGGCACTCGAAATCCGGAAAACCATTATTGCGATCGGAAGAGAACCGGCCTCGAAACAACTTGAATACGAATCCGGAACGAACGTAAAACAACTCGCGGAGTGGGGGCGAATGTCGTGGAAACAGTGGGCTCGCTATCGATCTGAAAACCTCTGAATGGAAATTTCATTCAAATTGATATACGATTGAACGAAATTGATACTACTTAAGACAGCCTGTTATTATCCTTATACTCCAAGTATAGATGGCTATGTATCTACCCATAGATCCACCGCCTCTGAGAGAACGAACACAGGGAGTGTTGCTCATGCGTCCAATTGAAAAAGCAGCGGTAATGGCCGGTCTCCTGGCGGCGTTCGTCGGGAATGCGTTCTTCTTATCGCCCGCGGCATATGCTGAGCAGCAATACCCCGGGGCCAAAAGCACATCGGTCGGTTTCGATCCCGCCGTGCGCATCAGCCATTCTATGTATCAGCGTGGAAATAAACCAAGGACCCGGGGGGCGCAGGAATATGCCGATATCGCCGCAGCAGGTGTCGCAACGATATCATCGTGGCTGTGGTGGAATTACATCCAGACAAACCGTGATGACAGGGGATATCAGTATGACTTTTCGATACCTGACTCAGCGTGTGCACTGGCGGCACAACAGGGGCTCAACATCCGCATGGGTGTCATGTCGAGCTCCCATAATCTTCCGGATTTTCTGGAGCATACGCTCATGGTGGATCAGAACGGAATTATTGTAAAGGACCACCCGGATGCAATAAAACGGTATGCGACGAGGATACCATCACCGCACAGCCGCGAAGCGTTCACAGCGTATACGAATTATGCCGCAGCCCTCATGCAGCGGTATGTGAAAGACAATTCCATCGTTGACTGGCTATTCAATTTCGGGAACGTGGAAACGACGTTTTTCGACAAACCGGGCAAATTCATGCCCGATGGTCAGCCGGTTATTTACGACTATTCCCCGGCGGCACAGGATGACTTTCGCTCCTATTTGAGGGACGTGAGACATTTCTCATTGGAAGATATTCAAAAAAGATATGGCAGAGCGTTCGTTTCCTGGGATGATGTAGCGCTGCCGAAACCCGACACTACACAGGAGTCCGATCTAAGGCTTGCATGGTTCGATTTCCAGCTATTCCGCCGATGGCGCGTGTTCAACAATGGGCTTGCAATCGCAGAATTGGCTTCGAGGATGGGCGTGCGTTCATATGTGATGAATCTCGAGCGCACTGCAACTGCAGTTGAGGCAAAACGGTACGGCAAGACCGGTGCCGGTATCGACATTACGCATTCTGAAAGAAGATTCAGCTACATTCTCTTCTCGAAATTCCGCAGCCAATTCGGCTGGGACATCCCGTTCTACTGTGAGCCGATGGCCATCCAAAAGCTTGCCGAATCGACTGAAGTCGTTGCCGCGGGGCTATACCATGCATTGTCATTCGCTGCTGTCGGTTATCAGTGGCTGGGGAGTGAGTCCATACGACCTGGAGTCGAGACCGTCGAAGAGTATGTAAAAAAGCGGAAAGCAAGCCTCGATATTCTCCTCAGGACGCAAGATGTGTTCGGCCATATCACCGGTGCACGTCGTGTCCAAGCGGATGCCGCGTTCATCGATTCCTATATCGGAGCGCTCGCATCATCACGGACATTTCGCCTATCCGACAGGAATTTTGATGCGCAGGAACTGGCACTCTGCGACAGCATTATCGAAAACATATATCAGCCAGATGCCATTTGTGACGATACGGATGACGAGCTTTCGAATTATCGAATTCTTGTGGACTGGGGGAATACGGTCGTCGACGGGGCCGGTCTTGACAGGATAGTTTCCTATGTAAAGAACGGCGGTGTTTATCTCACCTATGCATCGTCCGGCAGATTCATCGCGGGCGAAAAGGATTCCTATTCGTCCGTAAGCAACAAAGCCCTTTCTCTGTTCGGCATCGATGCGGTTTTCAACTTCAAGCATGCGCAGACATCCGCAATGACCACGATACCGCAGACGCTTCAAGCCGCCACTGTCCTCCTGACCAATTGCGCACTTCTCGTTCGCTCTGCTCAGCCGTATGAAACACTCGCAACGAACGCAGCCGGTGCTCCGTTCATGCTCCGGTATGCGGTCGGCAAAGGAAGTGTCCTGCTCCTTCTGGGAACACCGCTGTACGCCTCGTCACCGACACGAGCATTTTTTGAGAACGTCTTCAAGAACGAACATGTTCGTGTCCCATTTTCCACAAGCGATCGCGACATACGTCTTTCCGTGCTGAAAAAGGGGGGTAGCCACTTCATTGTAGCGTATAACCAAAGCGAAAAGAGGACCGTCACGGCGTCCCTCACTCCTGGCCTTACGCCCGGAAAATACACAGCGACGGACCGTATGCAGCCGGAAATCGTGGCTGGGACGATCTGCGAGAATGACGGGACCGTGAAAGCGACGTTCGCACCGTTCGAACTTCGTGTGTTTGAAATTTCAATGAAATAAAGATAGCCGAGCGATCTGTTACGTGCCTTACTGATTCCTGCCGATACGGCTGAAGTCAGTTCAAAGTGTCATCCGTTTCATCTGAGACTGATTACCATACTGGTTGCCATGTAAATATGCGGATTCAGACCCTGATACTATTTCACCGTTTCTATCGATAATACACCCTCGGGACGGCCTTCATGCCGAATGGTATCGCACAGGAAGATATCGTAGATCATTTCTGCGAATGTCGTTACCGTCCGTTACGACACGGTATGCGCAAAAAGCACCGGAATGAAGCACACTGTCGGCCGCCCGGGGGAGCGCACTTCGGCTTGCATTTCCTGTGATTTCACGTAACTTCTCGGCAGGGATGGTGGGATCAACGTTTCGGGGGAAACCATGGAGTACAAACATCCCACTACATCGTACGCGCATCCGCCGATACGCATCATCGCCGACGACCGTGAGCGGGGTTCCGGCGTCATTGAAAAATTACGAACGTATGCCGATGCAAGCGTTTCAACAGCGCGTCTGATCACCGGCGACTATCGTGCAGACAACACCATACTTTTCGAGCGAAAGACGCTCAGGGATCTCGCCATGTCCATTATCGATGGAAGACTGTTCCGTCAGGCTTCACGTCTCGCCGGGAGCGGCGTCCGTCCGGTGATGATACTTGAAGGAATGCCGAAAGACTTAGAGGGCATGAACATTGCCCGCGGATCGATGCAGGGGGCACTCATAGCGATAACCGTTTTCTACGGGATACCCGTACTTCGAACGATCGATGCTGCCGACACTGCGCATACGATAATGCTGACCGCGCGTCAGTCGGCGAGATACGCTTCGGGTGCGCTTAAGAGACCGGGCTATCGTCCGAAGGGGGAACATGCGCGCAGGCTTTTCATACTGCAGGGAATTCCGGGGATCGGGGCGAGGAGGGCGGAACTGTTATTGCAGCGCTTCGGATCTATTCATAAGATCGTCAATGCGAGCGAGGCAGAGCTTATGGAAATAGAAGGCATCGCGGAAGGTGTTGCGCGAAAGATGACATCGCTTCTTCGGGGCACAAAAGAACATGCAACAGAACGGGGGATTGACGGTATTCGGGGGCGAGAATATACTGTCGTGCATGGAAGTATCGAATAGTAACGACGAAAAGGTTTACCCGCTTATGGATGCACTTACCCAGCTTCGAAAAGATCCGGCATTGCTGACGCTTATCGTTCTCTCGCTCGGGCTGCTCGTACTTAAGATCGTGTTCATCGCCATGACCGGTGTCGTCGATGATGAAGCCCTCTATTATGTATGGGGGCAGAACCTTTCGCTCGGCTATCTCGACCATGAGCCCATGGTTGCGTACATCAATAGGCTGAGCACGATGATATTCGGGGCGACGCCGTTCGGCCTGCGCATCGGCGGGATACTGCTCTGGATAGCGGGCTCAGCGGTCGCATATGGTTTCGGCAAAAGTCTCAACAATGCAGCGAGCGGTCTTCTTTTTCTTGCCCTTGTCAACCTTACACCGTTCTTTGCCGGCAATGCATTCGTGATGACGACGGATACGCCGTCGCTCCTTTTTATTTTTCTTACCGTATGGATGTATTATCTTGGATTGTTCAAGGATAAGCGATATTTCTATCTCGCAGGTATTGCGCTCGGGCTGGCAATGCTTTCGCGGAGTTCCGTTGCCGGTGTGGTGTTCGCCATCGGCATATTCATGCTCATCTCGCATCGCCGTAAGGAATATCTGCTTTCCAGGGAGTTCTGGCTTTCCTGTCTCATAGCCGTCGCTATCTATACACCGTTCCTCATATGGAATGCGCAGAATGATTGGATATTCTTCCGCTATGCGCTCGGGCGTCAGCTCGTAAAGGCAGGAGGCGGTTTCCGCGGGTTCTTTGAATTATGGATATCGCAGCTCGGGCTTTATTTCCCGGCGTTGTTTTTTTCCCTCGCATGTCTCGTCCCCTGGTATACCGCGCGGGGTGTGCTGCATGCCATAAAGGGTACGGATGATGCCCGTGAGCGGAAATTCTTTCTCGCGATCATTTCTTTCATACCGGCGATCTTCATCCTGCAGAAGTCGTTAACGGTGAAGGTCGAGGCGAATTGGCCGGCATTCATGTGGGCGGGCGCGGCCGCGCTTCTTGCGCTCTGGCTTTCCGAGCGATGGAGGATGCCGGCGAAGATAGCATTCCTGGTGAACAGCGTGCTTGCGGCGATACTGACCGCACTTGTTCTGCTTCATGCGATACATCCCTTCCTTCCTGTCAAGCCGAGCGTCGATGTCACCCGCCGCTACTATACCTATCAGGCGTTCAATGGTGCGCTGAAAGACCACTATCGTACAGCAATGGATACGAATGTGCGTATCGCGGGACTCAATTATCAAATACCGTCGATGGCGTCGTTCTATCTGAAGCCGCACAAGCAGCCGCTGTGCCTCGATTTCGGCACCTATCATGCGACCGCATATGAATTCTGGTTCTCTGACAGTTCGCTTATCGGGGAGTCGATGTATCTCATCACCGGAGCGGGTGATGCAGGCAATTCGAACGCGGCATCCGCAAGATTCAAGAGCATGCGCTATGACGGATGCTTTACCTCGTACCGCGGGAAGGAAGCGATAACATCATTTGATGTGTTCTATTGCACCGGATACCGGGGCAATGGGAAGACGAATACACGATGGAGACCCCGTCACGCCCACGCTCGTCATTGACAAGAAGGGGCGTCATGCTATACTTTCCCCGATCATAGTATTAAGGAGGCATCGTATGAAACACTTTATTTTCCTGATGTTGTGTGCCGTTATGGCATCTCTTGCGCCTATCAATGCCGAAGAGAAGGCCGGCAAGCCGGGTAAGGGCGGTGAAGAAGCGCCGCAGATGGATGAGAAGACGAAAGCTGAATTCGAAGCAGCAAAGAAGAAATTCGATTCCGCCAGGGCGGAATTCGAAGCGGTCATGGAAAAGGTCCGTGGCTCACGGCCCGAAGGTGAGAAACGCGGCGACATGGCTACCTTGACCGGACAGGTCGATATGCTCAAACAGCAGATAGCGCTTACCGATGAGCAGTATAAAAAAGTGAAAGAGCTCGCTGAAAAGCTGCAAAAAGAGATCGATGCGAGGACAGCGGATGTAAAGAAAACGATGGAGACCATCGATGCAGAGCGCGCGAAGGACGCCCCCGACTTCGGGAAGCTCCGTGAGGCGTTCGAGAAGCGGTCAAAGATCGAGTCCGAGAACATGCTCGCGCGGTTCAAATTCCCGTTTGACGCGAAGCCGCTCATTTCGGCGGAACAGTTCGCAAAGTGGAAAGAGATAATGAAGAAAATGGAAGAACGGATGAAGGCCGGGCGTGACAAGATGCCGGGCGGTCAAAAGCCCAAAGGCGGGGAATAACCCGTTTTTCCTTAAGAATATCGGACATTATCCGTCGATCGCCTTGACAGGGCGGCTTCATCGCCGTAGAATGAGCGCATGAGTATCCGATGGGTATACATACTGTCATGTGTCGTGCTGCTGGTTTCCTGCGGTGAGCAGAACCCCAATGCCGTCGACCTCGATCTGAATCGTCCGTTCATTACGCGCATCGTCCCGGGTGATAAAAAGCTCACGATATATTTTGTCGCGCAGAACAGGGAATACGGCTTTGACGGGTATAACATCTACTTCGCCGATGACCGGGCGCGTATACGCGAGCAGCTCGTGCTCTCGCCGACACTGGTGAAGCCTACCATAAAGGCGGACTCGACATCGTCGGTCGTCACCTATTCGTTCACGATAGAGCATAATGTCACATCATACAAGCTTGCCAGCGGTGCTGCCGCCCCGGGGAACGTATCGATATTCAACGGGGTGGGCTACTATTTCTGGGTATCGGCGTACCGGGCGCTGCCGGAAAAGGAAAGCGTGTTCGATCTCAATTACACGGCGTCGGCATATCCGCGTCCGGAGATACTGTCATATTCGGCGGCGGAGAATACCGGCCTTTCCTTCCCGGATGCCGTCGGCCGCCTGAAATTCACCAATGCCGGCGGATTTTTCTGCGTGATGGAGACCAATGGCGGCGGCGTGCAGGATATGGGCGGTGCATCCTCACTTGCCGATATCGTTACCGCTCCGACGAACGGTTATTCATCATCACCGTGCATCCTGCATACGGGGCATCTCTATGCGGTAGCGACATCCACGGCCGTATATGCGAAGATATATGTGCGTTCGGTCGCGGGAACGTCCAATGCCGCCGTCATCGACTACTGCTATCAGCCGACGGCGAACGTGACGAGTTATTGAGATGCGTGCGTTCATCGGTATCATCATCGCCCTTCTCGGCATCTCCTGTTCGGATAACCCGCTCGCGGTCATTGATGACTACAATACGCCCGCGGACGTTCGTTCGGCGCCGAGCAATGCGGGCATCGTC
>JBBTBY010000155.1 GCA_038043445.1 Spirochaetota bacterium | reverse complement strand
CCAGAACCACAATCTGGCGCTCTACCAATTGAACTACATTCGCCATTATAAAGATCGCGCGCCTGGCAAGAGTCGAACTTGCTACCCTCTGCTTAGAAGGCAGATGCTCTATCCAAATGAGCTACAGGCGCCCACGTGAACGATTCGGGATGGCGGGATTTGAACCCGCAACCCCCTGCTCCCAAAGCAGGTACGCTAGCCAATTGCGCTACGTCCCGTTGTTGCGAGCATGCATACTATAGCATCACAATTGTTTTGTCAACCGCTGGCCGTACTGTGCGGATGAATTTCGGACAATTTTTGGGATAGTATTCCGAATTATTATGGTGTTTTACTTTCCAGCAGCCGTTTTTTATTTCGTTGCGTCGTTGCGATATTTTTTCAGGCTGACGGCATAAGCCGCCAGCCTCACTTCGTGACGTTCCCTTCCTGTATACGGTAGCCGCCGCCGATGGAGTGCAGTTCTACAGGGCCGAATTCATCGCCCCTGCCTGTCCATATCCGCCTGAAGCGGTATACGCATACCGTACATCCTTCCTTGCCTTTTGTCGCTACCTCGGCACCGATGAACCGATATACTTTCCCGATTATCTTACCGTCCGGATCTATCTCGGCACGAGCCTCCTCTATCCATGAAGGGGCAGTGATCACTATACGAAGGACAGCGTCTTCCGGGTACTTGGCGAGGTGTATGTTCTTCATCGTATCCCTCAGCTCCGCTCCGTCGCTCCCTGAATATACATCCTTGGGCATTCTGGCATCCGCAATGCGCTGAGACACTTTCTCAAGCGCTTCTTTCGCCTCGGCGAGTATACGCGTCTTCTCTGACGTTACCTTTTCATCGCCGGGATAGAGCCTGTCAAGCACGCCGAATATTTCATTTATTTCGTCATAGAACTGTCCTGCCAACCGCGGTTCTCCCGCCGACTTCAACGCGCTTAATGAATGACCTGCCGAAAAGATGAGAGAATCCCGTCCGCTCAAGCGCTTTCTCTCAATATCTTCGATGATGCCGGGCAGGAATCCGATCTTGCTGAAGAACCGGCATTCTTTCGCGTCAGCGTTCCTGCGGTCAAGCTCCTGCAGGCCCTTGCGGTCGCCGAACAGCGGCAGTATCTCCTTTGCCCGCTGCACGGCCTTCATACCGTCAGCCAGCATCGCAAGGAATTCTTTTTCATTTTCCGTTTTGTTGACCTTTCTCAGGAATGTATCGATCGCGATAACCTCTTCTTTGTGAAAAAGGAAGAGCGTTTCTGTCTTCTTGAAAAGCTCGTCGACCGAACCCTGCTCTCCGGCTGACTTTGCGTCGTGTTCCGCCTTTTTTGCATCGAGCTTTGCCTGCTCAGAGCGCTCGGCCTCGGCAGCCTCGGCGGACTTCGCAGTACGCGCCGCTTCAGCTGCAGCGCTCGCATCCTTTTTCGCAAGCCGCTTTGCAAGTTCCTTGCGGCATTCCTCCACAGCGCCACGCTGCCGCGCGATATCGCTGTCGGACTCCGTGACCCCCGCTTTTGCGGCAAGGTCCTTCAGTTCCTTCTCAAAACCGTCCAGCTCATCGCTTTTTCCTTCAAGCTTATTCGACATGACAGCCATTTTGCATGTACTGATCTTTTTCCCGATATCGGTCAGTTCCTTCTTGAACGGGGCGGGAATACCCATGACGAGCGCCGAAAGAACGGCCGCAAGAAGAATGGAATGTATCGGTGATCGCATATAACCTCCACGGTGCATTCCCCTGGAAGGAACGCTGCAGGGGAAGTATACATTTCCCAAGCGGTTGGGTCAAGCAAACGAACGGCCCCAAATCCTCACATAAGGATAAAGAGAAACCACGGAGATCACGGAGAAAAGGCAGAGAGAGCACGGAAGAGGAATTGAGCATTTTCACCCGAAAGGTGAAGCCTTGCCGTGCACACCCTCCATACCTTTCCATTAATTCTTTTGCATTCTCTGTGCTCTCGGTGGTTTTCTTTTCTTACGTGACAATTCGGGACGACAGCAGTATGTATTCATTCCTGATGTAACGACCTTGGATTGACAGTATGGGGCAGCGGGAATATACTCTCGAACATGACAGCGAAGAATATCCGATTTCCAGTTCTATCCAGATCAAAACAAGGGAATACCATGCCTCCAAAAAAACATCCCGCATCGTCCCGCTCCGTTTTCGCGCTTGATCTTCATCACGAGACGCTGAAGCTCCGCCGTACGAAAATAGTCGCGACCGTGGGGCCGGCGACAAGCTCCCCATTGATGCTTGCGAAGCTCATACGCGCAGGTGTGGACGTCATACGCATCAATTTCTCGCACGGCAAGGGCGAGGACCATGTAAAGCTCGCGCGGCTCATACGCGCGACGGCGAAGAAGGCCGGTCGTGAGGTGGCGATACTCGGCGATCTCTGCGGGCCCAAGGTGCGGGTGGGGATGTTTGAGGGCGATGCGGTCACGCTTAAGGACGGCGCTGTCGTCACCATTACGACAAAGGATGTTCTCGGCACGGCGACGCTCATCCCTTCGCAGTACCGCGGCATCGTGAAAGAGGCGAAGATAGGCGCACGAATTCTTCTCGATGACGGCAACCTCGAGTTTCGCGTTACGAAGAAGATGAAAGATACCCTTCAGGCGAGGGTGATACGCGGCGGCGTGCTTAAGAATAAAAAAGGGATGAATCTGCCCGACACGGCGATGGGCATACCGGCGCTGACGGAGAAGGACCGAGCCGACGTCCTCTACTGCATCGAAGGCGGTTTCGATTATTGCGCCCTTTCCTTCGTGCGTCACCCGAAGGATGTCCGCGATCTGAAGGATTGGCTCAGGAAGAACAAGGCATCGATACCGATCATCTCGAAGATAGAGAAGCCCGAAGCGCTCCATGACATCTGCGGCATACTCGATGAATCCGACGGCATCATGGTCGCCCGCGGTGATCTCGGCGTGGAGCTTCCCGCGGTAAAGGTGCCGCATATACAGGATAAGCTCATCCGGCTCGCGCATCGCTGGAACAAACCCGTCATCGTCGCAACGCAGATGCTCGAAAGCATGATAGAGCACAGCCGCCCCACGCGTGCGGAGGTGACCGACGTGGCCGCAGCATGCCGCGCCGGAGCCGATGCGGTCATGATGAGCGCGGAGACGGCGAGCGGAAAATATCCCCTCGAAGCGTTCGCCGCGATGAACGACATCATTTATGAGACCGAGGCGTTCCGCTTTTACGCCACCGGCGGGGATTTCTCCCCCGAAGAGGATGACGGCTGCGCCCCGGAGAATGCCGCGATCGACTTAAGCGATGTCCTCGGCGATGCGGTTGCGCTCCTTTCACGGCGGCTTATGGTACGTGCGGTATTCGCCCTCACCAATTCCGGGCGGACCGCGCAGATGATAGCATCCGACCGTCCCGAGGCGCCGGTCATCGCGCTCGTGCATGACCGGACCGTGCTGCGGAGATTGAACCTCGTGTGGGGCGTGTACCCTCGCCTGGTGAAAGAACTTACCATGGATGATTACGTTGCCATCGCAGGTGATATCGTCGTCAGGGAGAAGCTCGGACGACGCGGCGATTATATCCTGCTCCTCGCCGGTTTTTCGAATATCGGTACAGGGACGAACGCCGTGCACGTACATCGGGTGCCGTAGGCCGGCTTTCTACTTGCTTTTTGATTTCAAATGCCATATAGTGACGCCAATCGAACGATATAAGGGCGTCTTTGTAACCGATGTTGCGCGACTCCAATGTCGACGATAGATGCCGTTCCCGTGCGCATTCTCGCGCCCTTGGGGCGGTATCGAGGAATAAAACTCGCCCAATGGGCGAGTTTTAGAGATGCCCATAAGGCCGGTTTATGTCGGATGCTGCGACGAATGTGCACGATGTGCTTACGAATGGGCACGCAACAAATGCCATTGCACAGGTCGCGGGGCATGCAGTACACGGGGAGCCGTCGATAGCCGATGTTATTTTCGAAGAGCTCACCGATAATACCGATCACCCCTTCTTCCATATCGGCGGTTTCCATATAAACGGGTTTTCGCTCAATTTCGATCTTACCAAACATGTCATCATGATGCTCATCGCGGCCGTGCTTGTCGTCATCACCATGCTCTATCTCGCGCATAAAATGCGTGATCCGTTAAAACGTCCCACGCGCCTGCAGGGGATGCTGGAAGTCGTCGTCGATTATATGCGCACGGAAGTGCTCGGGCCCACGGTGGGGAAAAGCAAGCCCGCGTACCTTGTCTATTGTCTGTCGGTATTCTTTTTTGTGCTCTACAACAATCTCATCGGGCTCATCCCGGCGACGCTGAAATTCAATTCCATGGACGGCCATCACATACTGCTCGGCGGTACGGCAACGAGCAATCTCGCGGTCACCGGTGCGCTCGCGCTCATATCGTTCTTCATGTACAACATCGCCGGCATGATAAAGAAAGGCTTTTTCGGTTATTGGGGCGGTCTTGTTCCGCACGGTTCTCCGATATGGCTCGCGCCGATACTGTGGGTGCTGGAACTGCTCGGTCTTTTCACGCGCGGGTTCGCGCTCGCCATGCGGTTGTTCGGGAACATGATCGGCGGGCATATCGCCATCATCGTGATATTGTTCCTCATCGTCATGTTCAAGAACTGGTTCATCGCCCCGGCATTCGTGCTCATTGCGGTGGTGGTGTTCCTCATCGAGGTGCTTGTCGTTTTCATTCAGGCGTATATTTTCTCGTTCCTGACGGCGATATTCATATCGCTTGCCGAGAGCGAGGAACATTAAATATAAGGAGTATCACATGGGAGATCTCACAGCGATCGCAAAAATGGGAGCGTATCTGGGCGCAACGCTCGGGGCCGGGCTCGTCGTCATCGGTGTCGGCATCGGCATCGGACAGATCGGCGCGAAAGCGGTCGAAGGCATCGCACGGCAGCCGGAAGCGGGCGGACAGATAATCGGGAACATGATGCTTTCCGCGGCGCTCATCGAAGGGATAGGCCTTATCGCGCTTATCGTCGTCTGCGCGCTCGCACTCTTCACGAAATAGAAAGCGGGGTTCTCTATGGAACTGTTACGGGTAGACCCGGGACTCATGCTCTGGACGTGGATAACGTTCGGGATAGTCCTTTTCATTCTTGTGAAATTCGCATGGAAGCCGATCATCGGCGGACTTGACGCGCGTGCGAACAAGATACGCGATGATCTCGCTCTCGCAGAAAAAGCGAAGAACGATGCACTCACGGCGCTCAATGACTATAAGAAAAAGCTCGATGAAGGGCGCTCCGAAGCGCGTACGATCATCGAGCATGCGCGGACGGAGGCGAACCATCTCCGCGAACAGATGCTTTCCGAGGCGACAGCCCAGCTCGAGGACCATCGCAAGAAGGCGTTGGTCGAGATAGACAAGGCGAAGGAAGAGTCGGTGCTCGCCGTGCGCGAGGAGATCGTCACCGTATCGACGATGATAGCCGGGAAGATACTCGAGAAGGAAGTGTCGCGCGAGGTGAACCGCACGCTCGTCGATGATTTTGTGAAAAAGATGAAGAATTGAGCGGGATATGAGCAGTATTGTCGCGAACAACTATGCAAGCGCGCTCTTCGATCTTGCGCGCGAGCACGATGCCGTTGAACAGGTCAGGGATGATCTTGTCATCGTTGATGCCGCGCTCTGCGAGCCCTCGGTGCGCACGTTCTTTCAGGCGCGGACCGTCGATGTCGCCGAGAAGAAAAAGCTCATCACGAATATTTTCGAAGGGAACGTTCACCGCTATCTGTATATCACGCTCATGCTCCTCGCCGATGCGGAGCGGCTTTCCATTATCGACGATGTGCGCGCGGCCTACCTTTCGCACTATCATCGGTATAAAGGCATCAATGAGGCGCATGTCATCTCAGCGTTCGAGCTTGCAGAGCGCGAGCGTGCGGAGATAGTTTCATCGCTCGAGAAGAAATTCAACTGCGGCATTACGGCGACGTTCGATGTGCGGCCGGCGCTCATCGGCGGTGTGCTTGTGGAGATCGACGGGCGTCAGCTCGACTTCAGCGTGCTCGGGCAGCTCGCCGCGCTCAGGGATACCATGATGAAGAAATCCATTGAACCAAGGAATTATTATGAAAATTAGCACCGGGGACATCGCATCCGTCATCAAGAAGGAGATCGAGAATTACGCCGCCGATCTCAACGTAAGCGAAGTGGGTTCCGTCATCGAGGTTGGCGACGGTATTGCGCGCATCTACGGACTTCGCAACGTCATGGCAAATGAAATGATAGAATTCGAGGACGGGACGCTCGGCATCGCGTTCAATCTGGAAGAGGAAAGCGTCGGTGCGATCATTCTCGGCGATTATCTCCATATTCGAGAGGGGTTCCGTGTCAAGCGATTGAAACGCGTGCTCGAGGTCCCCGTGGGCCCCGCACTTATCGGGCGGATCGTCGATCCCCTCGGTCGTCCGCTCGACAATAAGGGCGAGATAAAGACGTCGCGCACACGGCCTCTCGAGTTCAAAGCCCCCGGAATAGCGAAACGTCAGCCGGTGCGTGTGCCGCTTCAGACGGGCATCAAAGCCATCGATGCGATGACGCCCATCGGTCGCGGACAGCGCGAGCTTATCATCGGCGACCGCGGTACGGGGAAGACCGCCATCGCGCTTGACGCCATCATCAATCAGAAAGGCACCGGCGTGATCTGCGTGTACGTGGCCATAGGGCAGAAGGCATCGACGGTCGCGCAGGTCATGAATACGCTCGAAAAGCACGGCGCTATGGCGCACACGATAATCGTCATGGCGACAGCGTCCGATCCGGCGCCGCTCCTGTATATCGCACCGTATGCGGGTACCGCCATGGCCGAATATTTCATGTACGATGAGAATAAGGACACGCTGTGCGTGTATGACGACCTTACGAAACAGGCGAACGCCTATCGGCAGCTTTCACTGCTCCTTCGCCGTCCGCCGGGACGCGAGGCGTTCCCCGGCGACGTGTTCTATCTGCATTCGCGTCTCCTTGAGCGTGCGGCGAAACTCTCCGACGCCATGGGCGGCGGGTCGCTCACATCGCTTCCCATTATTGAAACGCAGGAAGGCGAGGTGTCCGCGTACATCCCGACGAATGTCATTTCCATAACCGACGGGCAGATCTATCTTGTGCCGGACCTCTTCTTCGCCGGTGTACGCCCCGCCGTCGACGTGGGTATTTCAGTATCGCGCGTGGGCGGCAATGCGCAGATAAAAGCGATGAAAGCGGTCGCCGGATCGCTTCGTCTCGATCTTGCGGCGTACCGTGAGCTTGAGGCGTTCGCACAGCTCGGCACCGAGCTTGATAAGGCCACGCAGCAGCAGCTCGACCGCGGACGGCGTATGGTGGAATTGCTCAAACAGAAGCAGTATCAGCCGATGCCCGAAGAGGAGCAGGTGGTATCGATCTTCGCCGGGGTGAACGGATCTCTCGACGATGTGCCGATCGATCGCGTGCGTGATTTTGAGAAGCGGCTCCTCGAATTCCTCAAGAGTACGCAGCCGGAAGTGCTCAAGGATATCAAGTCGCTCAGGAAGATCGCCGATCCGGACAAGCTGAAAGAGATCATCACTAAATTCAAGGGAACATTCTAGCCGATGGCGAAGACACGCGAGATACGGACACGGATAAAAAGCGTTCGCAATACGCATAAGATCACGAAGACCATGGATATGGTCGCGCGGTCGAAGTCCGCACGTCTGCTCCTGCGTGTCAACCGCACCGTACCGTATTTTCAGAAGCTCTGCCGCCTTATCCATGACCTCGCGGAGAGCGGCGGGGCGATGCTGCACGGGCTTTTCGCCGAGCGCAAAGAGATAAAGAAGGTGATGGTGTTCGCTGTTACATCCAATCGCGGGCTCTGCGGCGCGTATAATGCGCGTGTGGTCGATGCGACGAAGAAGCGTATGGCCGAGCTCAGGGCGGAGGGGAAAGAACCGATACTCTACGTGCTCGGCAAGCGCGGCAATACCGCGTTCCGCTTTATCGGCATGGTGCCCGCGATGGCGTTCCTCACCGTGGACGAAAAGGTCACCTTTGATGATTCGGAGCGGATATCGCGTGCTCTCATGAACGCCTATCTCGATCATGATGTGGATATGGTGGAGATAATCTATACCCATTTCGAGGGGCGTTCGCGGCAGATGGTGAGACGTGATATACTCCTTCCGGTGCAGAAGGACAGCCTCGATACCGGCGAGCATGATCACGGCAAGAAGCCCGATTACATAATAGAGCCGTCGGTGGAGAAAGTGCTCGAGAGCGTTGTAGCGCTC
>JBBTBY010000154.1 GCA_038043445.1 Spirochaetota bacterium | reverse complement strand
ATCTCGAAAAGATCACCGGGAAGAAGCCGGCTATCGTTCGCGGTACGGCTGGCGGTGTGAACATCGTACTCGGCGCGCATCCTTTGAACGACGACCTCGGCTGGAAGACACTTAGTCCCGATGAGTTCATCATCGATGTATCGAAAGATACGGTCCGCATTGCCGGCGGCGTCGGACCGTCGGTATATAACACAAAGAACAGCAACACCTATGTTCAGGAGCGCGGCACTTTGTACGGCGTATACGAATTCCTTGAGACGCTCGGCGTACGCTGGTATCGCCCTGAGGTGTGGGGAGAGCATGTGCCGTCACAAGCAAGGATAGAACTGCCTGCGGGGAGAAAAAAACATCAGCCCGGCTATCGATACCGGATGGGAATGCACAATTATTGTCAGGATGGAAGAGAACAGACCGCGGACGAAGGATCGCGTACCATGCTTTGGGGGTACGCAATCATATCAATACCGGATTATACGGGACGAACATGCAACGGTACGGCGGATCGTTCCAAATGAACACCGGCCACGCATATATGTATATACTGCCTGCGGAGAAATATTTCAGCACGCATCCGGAATATTTTTCGCTGGTGAAAGGGAAACGGATACCGGATTCCCAACGCTGTCTTTCAAATCCTGAAGTGCAGGAGTTGTTCGCGGCATTCCTCATTGCAAAGCGCAGGGATAATCCGCAGCTCATGGCGGTTTCCGTTGAGCCCAATGATGCCCTGCCTTGGTGCGAGTGTGAACAATGTCGGGCTATGGATGATCCGGACCTCAAGACCAGCCATGGGGGCGGCGTATCGGCGGCGAACCGCGTATGCGCTTTCAATAATATCGTCGCACGAAAGGTGCAGGCTGTATATCCCGAGCTAAAGCTCACGTGGTACGCATATCATCAGCACACGGAGATCCCCACGCTCGTGAAAAAGCTCGAGGGTGCACCGATCGTTTGGGCTGCCGCCTTTAATGTTGCATACAGCGACTGGCATCGTGATCTTGAAGATCCATCGAGCGAACCGAACAGCAGATTCCTGGCCACGCTGAAAGGATATCCTCCGCTCGGCGCAGAACTTTTGATCTATGAATATTTCACCGGGTACGCCTGGCTCGGGCCAATGCCCATTCTCGGGATGATAACCGATCGAATGCGAAATTACCGGAAATACGGTGCGGTCGGTGTTTACTGCATGCCGGTGGGGAATTGGGGGGGACAGGGCAATACGATGTATCTCACCGTTAAGATGATGTGGAACCCGGACCTTGATGTGCAGAAGGAAATGGACCTCTACTACACGAACTATTTCGGACCGGCGGCGCTGCCTATGAAACGGTATTATGAAACGATGGAACGTGCGGTGCCGTCCGGGCCGCTCTTCATCAGCGGCGGATATATGCTCGACCGTTTTTTTACGGATGAGATGCTTGCAGCGCTCAACCCGCTCATCGATGAGGCACGTGCATTGGTAAAGGACAAAGCGCCGTATGAAAAGCGTTTTGCCGATGTAGCCGCTGCGCATCGTATTCCGCGCGGATTAAGGGTGTTTGAGAACCAGAAAAAAATGCCAACAGCATCGGGGCGCTTAATACACTGGAAAACATTGAAGCATTCGTAACGAATAAGGAAAATAACGGGGTGTTCGAGAACCGCAGAAACGGCGAGCCGTTGGGCTTTATACGGAAGGTAATGAAGGCGCTCAGAGAGTCCTCGCTTGAGGTGTTCGGTGATTCACGGATAGTCGAGACGCTGGACAAAGAGTGGCGATTTTTTGCCGATGCGAACAATAATGGTGGATCGTGTTTCCTTCCCGAATATGAATCAACTGCGCGCGGATGGCTTGTGTTGGATGCCGATCGCTGGTGGCAGGAGCAGGGATTTAATGGATACTACGGCAGTGCGTGGTATCGGAAATGGTTCATGCCGCCGACGGTCGCGGACGGCAGGCGGCTCCTGCTTGCCTTCGGGGCGGTGGACGGCGATTCGGTCGTCTATCTCAACGGAAAAAAGATCGGCGAGCATATACTTGGCGAGAACGGTTTGGGATGGGATATGCCGTTCAATTTCGATATTACCTCACTCATGCTGCAGGGAAAAAGCAATCTTATCGCAGTAAAATGTACGGATACCGTGGGGATGAGCGGCATGTTCAAGGGTGTTAAGATCATCGAAAGCGATGGAGCCATCGTTGCTGAGAGCATCGCATCGAACATGCTCGTGAACGGTTCGTTCGAGGATGTCGACGGCAAGAGTATCCCCAAGGGCTGGCTTCTGTACTATCCCGGGAGTCTCGCAATCGACGACTCGGTAAAGTACACCGGTGCGAAAAGCGCGCGTATCAGTGCTTCAAAGGTTGACAGCGGCAAGGCACCATGCTTCCGACAGGAATTCCCGTGCGTTCCCGGAGAAAAATATACTGTCTCGGCATATATTCGTACAGAGAACTGTCTCAACAGTGCTCCATTTCTGCGCGTGGCGTACAAGTCCGCGGACGGCAAGTGGCTGAGCGCGCCGAATTTCGCGGGGTTGCCGACAGGGACGAGCGACTGGAAGCGTTATCGTGCGACGGTGACGGTGCCCAACGGTGCGGCGACACTGCTCGTATATCTCTTCGGCGACTACCTGGCCGCGAAGGATGCGACGGATGCGGCAGGCACGGTATGGTTCGATGATGTGCAGCTTGAGAAAAAATAGTTGGACATCATACTGCGACAAGAGGCTGCCAGTGGAACGGCATTATCGTGCGGTAAAACAGATCGAGGCGATCAGCGGATCCGCTGCGGAAAAGTGATCGTGCTATCTGAAATTCCGGCGTACGTAGTCGCGCGGGGAAATGCCCGTTGACCGCTTGAACGATCGGGAGAGATGGAACTCGTCGAGAAAACCGGTCTCATCGGCTATTGCGCGGAGCTTTTCACCGCGAAGGATGAGGAGCTTCGCCCGTTCGATGCGCAGTGTCACGAGCGTTTCCATCGGCGTTTCGCCGCATTCTTTTTTGTAGATGTGAGATATTGTCGATGTGCTCAGGTGCGTGCCTGCAGCGATGTCGTCAAGGGATATCCGTTCTTTCAGGTGCGCCCGCAGGTATGTTCTGACCGCGCGTGTTGTCTTTGACCGCGCCGGAGCGGCGGTGGTTTCGCCTGCGCGATACGTTTCATCCGCGACATGCTCTGCCGAAAGCAATGTCTCGATGATGGCAATGAGAATGGCCTGTGCTTTCCAGAAAGCCGCATCGCCGCGTGAATCGCCGTCGCGCGCGGCATCGATGATCATTGCGCCGATACGCTCTTCGGGATCTTCGAAGCGGGCATAGTGATGCGGACGACGGATGAGCGCCTGAAGGTTCGCCGTTTCGCCGCCGGTAAAAAGCACGAAGGCGCTTTCCACCGATCGTTTCGTTCTGACCGAGTCTTCCCAGTATGCGGTTTTCGGCGGGTAGAGATGTGCGGTATGCGGAAGACGCTCCCTCCATTTCCCGTCATCGATGCGATAACTGCCGCAGTTCGTGATGCTGTAATCGCGCGCCCAGACGGTATGTTTGATGGCACTTTTACTGAAAAGCGATTCCCGTTCGCTGACGGTCGCATTCACTATTTTGGGGGCAAGTGAACAGTCGTTCGTCCAGGTATGTCCTATGGTCATAGCGATGCCGTGCGGTACAAAGAAAATGCCGTCAGGTACATGTGCGTTCTCGTTTTCATGATTATTCTTGTGAGTATAGAAAAGAACGCAATATTGTCAATCGCGCGGAGGAATGCATGATGTCACATGCCGCAAAGGCTGCGGTGTTCAACGGCGTCGGTAAACCCATGGACATACGCAGTTATCCGCTTATCGCCCCGGGGAAAGGCGACGTGTCGCTTCGGATGATCGCAAGCGGTATTTGCGGTACTGACGTTCATATCGTGAAAGGGCGGTTAGCGCTCCCGGCAATGGATGTCATCATCGGCCATGAGTTCATCGGTGAGATAACGGGGCTCGGTGATGGTGTGACAACGGACGGTCTTGGGAATGCGATCGCGGTCGGCGATAAAGCCATCGCCTGTGTTGCGGTCCCGTGCGGTACATGCTTCAATTGCAGGCGGGGCGAAACGGCGAGCTGTCTTAACTTCGGTGTGACCTATATGAAAGATCCCGCAGCGGCGCCTCACTTCTTCGGCGGTTATGCCGAACATCTCATGAGCCCGGCAAAGAATCTTGTGCGTGTGCCGGACGGCATCGCTGTCGATGCGGTCGCTGCATTTCCCTGCGCAGGACCTACCGTATTGCGCGCATTCGAATACGCGGGCGGGATAGATGCGGGTGCATTTGTTGTCGTTCAGGGCACCGGGCCGATGGGCCTTTTTGCGATCGCGTATGCGGCGAACATGGGGGCGACGGTCATCGCCGTGGGATCGGCGGCGAACCCCGAGCGTATCCGTCTTGCGAAGGCGTTCGGTGCATCGGCGGTACTCGATTACCGTTCGTCGGCGCAGGAGCGTATCGATTCGATAATGAAAGCGGCGCGGGAACACGATCGCGGCAACGGCGCCGATATTGTCATTGAAACGAGCGGATCGCCGGCATCGTTCGTCGAAGGGCTTTCGATCATACGTACGCGCGGGAAATATATCGTGCCGGGGCAGTATTCATCGAGCGGGGCTGTATCGATATCTCCCGAAATGATAACCTTCAAGGCGGTGACCATTGTCGGGAGCGGACAGTATACGCTTGCCGACATCGGCGCCTATTGCGCGTTCATTCAGAACCATCCGGGGCATGTGCCGATATTCTCGCAATGCATCACGCATCGCTACTCGATAGAAGATGCGGACATCGCACTTGAGAATGCGGCGAATGGAATCTCCATCAAGGGGGTGTTCACATGCTGACGGCGGAATACGATTGGCGGACGGTGCTCGAGCATGCTCGTTCGACCAACACGCGCGCACAGCGATATTTTCTGACCGCGTATTGGCGCGGACTTTCCTATCGCGAGCATGCAGGTGAGGCTGATGCGCTCATGCGTGCCTATGCGTTCAGGAATGTCTGTGCGCATGTTTCGCCGATCATCCCTGAAGGGTCGCGAATTGCAGGAAGCATATCGTCGTTCTATGCCGATACACTTCCGTCGGAAATATCGCGTGATGAGTTCGAAGCGGCGCTCGATGACGACACGGCGAAGGGGCGGCGTTTTTTCCAGGTCGGCTGGGACCACACGCTCGGCGACTATGCGCGCCTTTGCGCCGAGGGCATTGACGGCTTCATCGAACGTGCAAAGCGATCGCGTGCGATGCATGCGGCGAAAGAAGAATGCGACACGATCGATGCGATGATAATATCGCTTGAGGCGTTCTCCCTTTTCATTGAACGCCATGCACAAGCGGCGACGATGGTCGGCGATGCATCCATGGCGGAAGGTCTTCATCATATCGCACATGAGCCGCCGCGGACATTGCAGGAGGCGATAGCGCTTGTCTGGCTCACGCATATCCTTCTTTCCGGCGAGGGCCGCACGGCCATGGCGCTCGGACGTATCGATCAGTATCTCTACCCGTTCTACCGGCGCGATATCGACACGGGGTGCATCACACGCGAAGACGCACTTGAACTTTTTTGTCATCTCTGGGCGAAAATAGAAGAGCATCACGATGTGACGAATATATGCATCGGCGGGCTTACGCCGGACGGTGAGGATGCGACGAACGAACTTTTCTATATCGCACTTGAAGCAACAGCGCTCGTAGAGTCGCCATCGACGAATCTTTCGGCGCGTTTCCATGACGGCACGGACGAGCGTTTCTACCGCGCATGCTTCGATGTGATAAAGACCGGCGTGGGATTTCCCGCGATATTCAACGATCATGTGCTCATCGAAGGACTTATGCGCATCGGCATACCGCTTTCTACCGCGCGCGATTACTGTATGGTCGGCTGCATCGAGACGATGTTCGCAGGTCGTCAGCCGGCGTGGGGTGACAGCCGTTTTAACATCCTGTCATGCGTATCCAAATCGCTTGAGCGGATTTCCGGTGAAAGCGAACGATCGTTTGAATTGCTTTGGGGGTATTTCATCGACAGCATGCGTGATGACCTTCTCCGTCATGTCGATCATCTGAACGGACAGTTCCTGCATTATCCTGCCGAACGTTTTTCAGATCCATTCCTTTCGGCGCTCACGAGCGACTGCATCGGCCGTGCGAAGGACGTCAATGCAGGCGGCGCCGAGTTCGAACGCTTTCACGGCATTGCCGGCATGGGGCTTGCCTCGGCGGCGGATGCGCTTGCGGCGGTACGTACGCTTGTGTTCACCGAGAACGCGGTGTCATATGATGAACTTATGACGGCGCTTGAGAAAGATTTTATCGGCCATGAACCGCTTCGTCGTATGCTTTTGAATCGCGCGCCGAAATACGGCAATAATGATCCATTGGTCGATGACATAGCAGCTGAGATCGTCAGCGTATTCACGTCCGCCTGTCTCTCTCATCGTATCGTCGGGGGCGGACGATATGTCGCCTGCATGGCGGCGAACGTGCAGAACATACCGGCGGGCAAGGAAGTGAAGGCCACACCCGACGGACGCCATGCATACACACCGCTCTCCGATGCGGCATCTCCCTATTTCGGACGCGATGCGAAGGGGCCGACGGCTTTTCTCTCGTCGGTAGCTGTCCCAGACACATCAGATGCGCTTGGGGGTACGGTCATCAATATGCGCTTCGATCCCGAACATTACAGCGATGATGACGGAGCGGGGCGATTTATTTCGTTCATGCGGTTCTTTGTCGAACATCGGATACAGGAGCTTCAGTTCAACTTCACCCGGCACGAAGACCTCGTTGCGGCGCAGCATGATCCTGAGCGTTACAAAAGCCTTGTCGTCCGGGTAAGCGGTTTTTCTGCATACTTCACCGGACTTTCGACGGATGTGCAGAATGATGTAATACGGCGACGAGCGCATGGGTAATGCGTCTACTCTCCGTTTTCTGCATGAGCGGAGCCGTTCTGTGCATTGCTGTCCGTGGTGGTTCCTGCTATACTGATGCGAATCAACGTGAAACGGAGATGTCATGATCATTCGTTATCTGCTTCTTGCGATACTATCCACAGCTTTTATGGTGAATGCTCAGAATGTTGCGGCTGCTGCGGATACGCCCACACCTGTCGGCGTTGATCTTATTCCGAACGGCGGATTTGAAGATGAATTGACCGGTAACTGGAGACCCAATAACTGGGCAAAGAATGAAGTGGATCTTACGCGCGATACATCATCGCCGCATAGCGGAAAATATGCGTTCCGTATGGAGATGAAGCGCATAACCGGCGCGTCGGCGCTTGAACTCTATCATGTACTCAAGCTCAATCCCGGCGATCTTATCGAGCTTCGTTTCTGGCTGCGCGGCGGTGCCAATATCGGACCAGTGGATTTCAGTCTCCGTCCGGTCGGTCCGTACCGCGCGTTCAGTCAGGTGTCATTCGCTCCAATCGATGACTGGACGGAACATGTGGTCATGTTCGTTGTCCCCGAGGTCGCTGGAACGAAGGAGTGGGGACTCTATTTTAATTTACCCATCGTCAACACGGTCTATTTTGACGACGTGCGCGTGCGGCGTCTGCCGGAAAAGGATGGCGCCTCAGCACGGAGCGGTAATCTCATTAAGAACGGTTCGTTCGAGGCCGGCCGCGTACACTGGTCTGGCGACATCCGCGCGAACGCGAAAGGCGGGTATCGCGCCGATACGCTCATCAACGATGATTCGTATGATTTCACGATCGATCCGGATGCCGCGGCAGGTAAACGCTGCTGGTCGTTCCAGAATCCGGATAAGGCCGCTTTTACCCTGACGAGCGCCTATTTTCAGGCGAGGTACGGACATCCGGTCACACTGGGGTTTTCGGTGAAAACATCGGTGCCGTCACGTTTTTCAGTAAGCCTCGGCTCCGGAAAAATTAATATAGCATGGACAGTGACGAACTTTTCCACAGCGGGCGGCGCATGGGAACGAAAATATTTTACGGTGGTGCCCAAGCCGTCAGCGAGCGGGTCGTTCATACTTGCGTTCAATTTCGATGCGCCCGGTGAGTACAAACTCGATAATGTTACTGTCGTAGAAGGCGAGACCGATATTGCGGATGCTCAACCGGCATTGCCTGGGGCTGGATTGATCGCTGCGGACGCCCTGCATCCAGGCAACGTGTTCTACCCCGGCGAAAAAGTTGCATTCGACCTTATGACGATGGCTGGCGGCGAGCTTGACATTGTAACGCTGGATGCCTGGGAAAAAGTCGTCGATACAAAGACGATTCCTGCGAAAGACATGACACGGTTGGTATTCCCCAGTACGCGGCAGGGCGGATTTAAAATTGAAGTACGCGAACATGGCGGCCCAAGACTTTTCAGCGAATTGCTTTATTGCGTTGTTCCACGTCTCAAGCCAGCATCTCAGGTAAAGGACTCTTTTTTCGGTACGCACTCGCTTTTTTCGGATTATAACCTTGATCTTGCTGATAAGGCGGGATTCCGCTGGCTTAGGCCCTATCCGCCGCATTACACGGCTTGGTATCTTATCGAGGAAAAGCCCGGGAACTGGCTTTGGCTTACGAATCGTGTGGCGATCGCTGCCGCGCGCGGGTTCAAGATACTCGGGCTTCTTAATACGACGCCCGTGCATCAGGGCGATTCAGATCCGGGTAAACAAAGTACTATCTGGTACTCGTATCCGCCGAAGGACTGGGACGCGTGGCGTGATTATGTGACACGTGCGGTGACAACGTTCGCGCCATGGATACAGGACTGGGAGGTGTGGAACGAGCCGGAGGGGCAATTTCTCCAGGTGAAAAAAGGGGAGAACAAAGACGATGTCTATGCTCGCATCGTCAGCGAGAGCCGCGCGGCGATCAGCGCGATGGGAGCGAACGTAAAGCTTCTCGGTCCGGCGGGAGCCGGTGCGGATGATAAAAACGTGGAGGCTTTCATCAAGAGCGGGCTTTTGATGAACATTGACGGCTATTCACATCACTGGTATGCCGAGAACATTTCGCTTGATCAGGTTTCCTATACTGGAAAACCGGTGATCGTAAGTTTTCCTGAACGGCTCAGCGCTATCAAAAGCTACGCGGGAAAACCGCTTGAACTCTGGCAGACCGAGGGCGGCATCTATCTCTATGCCGGCAGGAGCTGGATGAACAGCTGGGACATCCCGCCGTCGTCCATGTACGGTGCGCGTGATGCGGCCAATACTCTGGCGCGTACGGTGGTCTCAGGAAAAGCCGGCGGTTACAAACGGAATATCTTCTACAAGTTCCATGCGAAGCCGACGGGGCGTGCATCCTACGCCGACTCCTGTTCAGGGTTGAACGATGTGGATGGAACACCATCGCCTGCGTTCGCTGCTCATGCGGTCGCGGTCTCTTTCATCGAAGAGGCGACGCCCGACGGCTATCTCTATCCGGATATTGCCGGTATACAGAAGTACGGTGCGTTCGTCGGGCGTTTCATCAAAGCGGGCAAGCGCATCGACGTGCTCTGGTCGAGAACACCGACGGCGCTTAAGAATTTCCCTGCCGAGCTGTGGACGTCGCGTGCGGCATTTGACATGATGGGAAATTCTGTTGCCGTTGGCGATACGATGACGGTCGATATAGATCCGGTCTATTTCGTCGAGCAGTAGATTGCAGCTTCATACTACGGTATATGTATCGCACCAAGGACGGCATCAAAGATGATCGGCTCAATTGATGATGCACCGGTGTCGGGAGATGTATTCCCGCCCGGACTCAGACGCGTTACGTATACCAACGAGCATGACGGTTCGCATGATTGGGCGCTTGCACTCCCCGGTGATTCTTCAACATGGGCGGTGAACCTGCACGGGCACGGCTCGCACGGCGATCAGCTCTATACGCGTCAGGACATCCGCGATCGCTGGCTGCCGGAATTTATATCCGCGGGTGTCGGGATACTTACACCGAACCTTCGCGGCAATGCATGGATGAACGACGCTGCCGTTTCCGATCTTCATGCACTGATCGGACATATCCGTGATGCCTGCGGCGGAGAGCGTTTCGTTTTTTTCGGCGGTTCGATGGGCGGTGCCGGGAATCTTATCTACGCGATACGTCATCCGGAGGATGTGCACGGCGTGATAGCTCTCGGTGCGGTAAGTGATATCGCATCATTTTGGCAGTGGGCGAAAAATCATCACGGCACTCCGAGCGCGATAGCGAAAGCGATCGCCGATGCGTATGGTGGAACACCTGATGAGCGGCCGTCGGCATATGAGGCTCATTCTGTCATCCGGCACCATGAGCGCCTCTCGATGCCCGTATTTCTCGCGCACGGAGCTGTCGATGCCGTAATGCCCGTGTCGCAGGCAAGACAGCTTGCGGAGGTGAAGTACGGTGACGCACGTTTTATGTATCATGAATTGCCCATCGGTGATCATGATGCACCGCTTTTGTGTGACGAGGCTTTCTCGTTCTTTCATTCCCTTTGCGGCATCACTTGACGATGAAAGCGGACGGCGTATACTGTCGTTATACGCGCAAAGAGAATTAAAAAAAATATCTTATGGCAGGCGAGCGCTTTAATAAAACTGTTGAAGCTTACGGGTTTGAAGTAAAATGCAAAATGAATATAATAGATCAGAGAAAAGAAATAAGAAAATGAATAAGATCGGAAAAGAAAAAAGCGTGTATATCAAACGGCTGGAGCGGTCGCGTGTACGCGCTGCTCAGCCTGCTGCCATGCCGAATACGAATGAACGCGCGCCCGATTGCGAGCGTCTTCTTGCCCTGTACGGCATATCGTTCGATCTTGCCGCACATACCGCGTTCAACAGGGCACTGTTCACCAGTGTCAAGGACAGTCGGCGATTAACCGAAGCGGCGAACGGTATCGTGCCATTCTATCTCGTTCACCGGAAGAATTCCCATATCGACCGTCACAGCCATTCATTCTTCGAGCTCACCCTCGTCGTGAACGGCAACGCCCGATACATGGTCGACGGAGCACGTGTTCCCGTGTCGACGGGCGACATCCTTTTCATGAGCCATCGGCAGCATCATTTATACGAGATCGGCAATGCCCCCTTCGATGTCATCAATATCTGTTTCGATCCGGCGCTGCTGTTCCCCGGCGCTTCCGGCCTTTCGCTCGATCACTATAAGAACTTCCGTCTGCTCCGTGCGTTCTTCTGGGAGGACAGATCCGGCGTCCGCTTTCGTCCGGAGGAAGCGATATTCCGGCGCCTCGTCATGCAATCGCTTGAGATGATCGCACGCCGCGACAACAGCATCGAGTCGCGCAAGAGCTGCCTGCACAGTCTGCTGCATCTTCTTTCGTCATCCTATGAAACGGCGAGGCCGCTGCATCCCGCTGAGGACCGCTTCCTCAAGCAGGTCATGGATGTGCTCTCGGACGGCGCCGCGGAAACCCCGTCACTTACCGATCTTGCGCGGAAGATAGGAGTAAGCCCGTCGTCGTTCTCCCGGCAGTTCAAGAAACGCATGGGCACGAGTCTTCCCGATTTTTTCAACGGTATAAAGATAGAACGGGCAAGAGCTCTACTGCGCGGGGCGGATATATCCGTTACCGATGCTGCGCTGCAGTGCGGGTTCCATAATCTCTCGCATTTTCACCGCGTATTCAAAGAGCGTGCCGGTATGACGCCGCAGGCGTTCCGGGATAATGCAAAAAAGCACACAGCGGCTGCAAAATAACGCAAGACAAAGAAGACACGATCGGTTATACTACATATAAAGATGAAAGCACCGAGGTGCCATGTATGATAACGCGCTGCATCGCTGCGGTACTGCTCCTCGGATCATGTGCGTTCGGTCAGGAACGGCTCGTATTCGATGCGGAGAAATATTCCTCTCCTGCGGATGCATGGCTTGTCGATCAGGACACGCAGGATAAGTGGAATTTATGGACCACTGAGAAAGATGCGAAGAAGTACCGTTACAAGGGGACGGTGCTCAAATCTCCGCGGGTATCGGCCGACCGCAGCACATCCGAGGAGGGGGCGCCGGCGCTCCATACCGTGATACGCGGTATCCCCAATGGACTGTGGAAGGTATCGATACGATACGGACGGGGGCTTGCCGTCTCCTTTGATGGGGGCGAGTGGCAGAACCTGCAACCGAACGACGGCAAACTCGGTGTTTTCGATATCACCAACAGCGTTTTTTCTTTTTGGGCGGACGACCGTTTCGCAGACACCGCGAATCCCGGCTCCTGCTATTACGACTGTGTCGTCTTCGAAGCCATTCCTGCGTTGGAACGCGGCGCCCGCCGCTTTTGGCCGGACAGCGATATCGGCAGTATAGACACGGATAATGGAGTGTGGCGCACCGGCAAACAGATATTGTCGCAGACGGATACATCATTTTCCACGAGCGAGGTGTACAGCAGGATATACGGTGCCGGGGACTATCAATATGTCACGGATGCGGCGACGTGGCAGAAGGCATTCGTTGCGTCCGATCGATTTGCCATGCCCAACTACGGCATACGGGCGGACATCGAGCATCTTCCGGAGACCGAGTATACGGATAAAAAGGAATTCGGCTTTCTCCTCGATTATTCCGATGCAAAGCACTTTTACAAGATATACTGCCGGGGAGACAATAAGCTCTGGCGATTCGAGAAATATAATGGGGATAAGATATTCCAGATCGGCCAGCCTTTTTCCTGGACCGGATCAGTGCCGACCGTCTCGGTTTTTCGTGACAGGATTGAAGGCACCATCGAAGTACGGTTCGGCAGGGATAAAAGGATAATACTCAAGGAGTCCGAGCTCGGTGAAGGGCGTGTCGGCTTTTTCACCAAAGGCGCGCGTGTGCAATTCGTCAATCCCGAATGCTGGGGGCAGGCACGGGCATACGCGAGCACTGCCGGAAAGGAATACGGCGCCGCGGAGAGGAGCGCAGTTCCGGTACGCGTGACCATTTACGAATTCGAGGAAAGGAATGCAGAGATACATATTTCGCTTAACAATGGATGGGGCGAAGTCGTCACGAATATTGCAAAACCACTGCTGTTAAAAGAAGGCCTGAATATTTCCGATCATTCATTCGATCTTTCGAAATGGGACAATGGGGTCGCACAGATACGGGCGCAGGTGTTCGAATCGAGGAAGATGGTCCTTGAAAGCAAGATAGGCACGCTGCGCATCAAGGCCGCATCGCTTCCCGTTGAGTTCGGACCTGCGATCGAAAAGAAGGATGCCCGCGCCGAGACGAGCGCATTCCTCATGGCTACCATCGCCGGGCACAGTATGGATAGTCCTCTCGATGCTTCCAATCAATTCCTTCAGGCAAAGACCATCAGGGCGAATGGCGGCAATGCCGGATATATCACCTTCGAGTGGCGTAAACTGCAGACGGCAAAGGACAGGTACAACTACGGCAATTACGCGAAAGCGATAGACATGCTGCATGACACGGGGCTGAGCTCCTATCTCAGCCTCGGGATGATATCCGGCGCCCCCGAATGGTTCACCTCCGAATTCGGCGAGGAGAACGTTGATAATCAGGGCCGTTTTCAGTTCTTTCGGCGGTCGGTCGCCGCGGTAAAGGATATACCCGGCCATTACCCCGACCCCTGGGGCGCGAATTTTCAGAGATATTTCTTCGAGTATGTATCGAACGTGGCGCTTCATTTCAAGAACGATCGACGCGTCGTCGGATATAATCTTTTCGCCGGCGAGACCGAGATCGGTTTTTACAAAGACCTTACGGATGACAGCATTTACGGGTACAGCGAGATCTCGCGGAAGAAGTTCATCGATTATCTTCGTTCCGAAAAGAAGTATTCGCTCGTACAGGTGGCATCCTTTACGGGGCAGACATTATCATCCTGGGATGAGGTGCGTATCCCCGAGCCGCCGCGGAGGGATATCACGAAAGTGTCACGGATGTGGATAGCCTTCCAGGATTTCAGACAATGGACCGAGATGTATTTCTGCGAAAGAATGATCTCGACGATACGGTCTATCGATCCGGATGTACAGCTGTCCCTTGCCGCACACGGCCGCGGGGATGAGGTGGCGCTCTGCCGGCTCATGCGCTCCAATAATGTCAGCTGGGATATTTCCGCCGCAGAACCGCCCGCGGTGGGGCTCTATCACGGGAGCATTGCCGCGCAAAACGGGGTGCGGATATTCTGGGAGCCGGGAAGCGTCCCGCCGGGCGAGTACGATCTTTCGGCATCGTTCATGAACGTGTTCAGCCACGGTGCAAAATCGTTCGCATGGATATCCGGGATGCTTTCGGCGCGTTCCAACACCCTCGATACGTTCCGCGGCCTGGGGGCGCAAGGACTATCCGAGATCGGCGGCTTGCGATCGCTTCAGAGCGATATGGCGCTCATTTTCTCGCACGACAGTGATGTATATATACCGGGGAGACACCTCCATCAGGTCTGGCTACATCGATCCGGGTGGGAGCTTTCCGAGGCATGCGTATTCGGTCATCTCCCGGCCGAAGTCGTTTCCGACCGATCGGAGGGTGGGATCGCGGCGTATACACTGCTCATCGATACCGATTCGCGCATGCTGTCCTCGCGATTCATGAAAAAATTGAGCGAGTATGTCTCGTCCGGCGGCATACTTGTGCTCTCTTCAGAGACCGGGAGCTATACGACGGAAACGTGCACAAAGGACTATGAACTCCTGCGGGGTCTTGGCTTGGAAATCACGGGCGATGGCCCGCCGGCGACGGCATCTGAAAGTATCCTTACGATGGATCATGACAGTTATCGCGGCACGCTTCCGATTTACAATGTGCTATCGATGCCTGTCTACAAGAACCGTGTCGTGACCATCGGAGAGAACCGAGACGACGGGCTCTCCGCCGTGTTTTGGAAATTCGGCCGCGGCAGCGTGCTGATGCTGCCCGGAACACCGAAATGGAAGGAACCGGAAGGCGCTCGTTTTCTCGCCTCCGTGCATCAATGGGCGAAATGCAGGAAATATGTGGAGACATCGCCGGATGTCCGTTGCGAAGTGAAATACAATGGCAACACCTACTATCTTGGCATGTTCAATGAGACCGGCGCGCCGCAAACGGCAAAAGTACGTTACTGCGATCTGCCGTTCAAAGGCAAGAAGTATCGTGTGGTCGAACTGTCCGATATGAACAGAAGTCCGTGGGGCGTGATCAGCGGGAATACCTTGCTGGAAAAGGGCATCGAGATCGGGCTGCATGGATACGAGTTTCTGGTCCTGAAGATGGTCCCCCTTACTCAGTGAATTCAGAGGAGTGTGCTGTATGAAAAAATCATGCTTCGCAATTGTCGTCGTTTTTGCATGTATCGGACTGTCCGCAGCGGATGCAGCCGTAGTGTCGAACGTGTTCGTAAACCCGATGCGCGCAATTGCGTATCGTCCGCAGGAAGTGTCGGGCATCAACTACGATGCGCTTATCTGGATGATGCAGGCAAAGGATGTTTCGTTCATCGGAAATCGAATTCTTGGCGCGGGTGATCTCCTCAAACAGATAATCATCACCAACGGCGCGGTAAGCGGCACCGGCTTCACCGACGGTGTCACTCGCTGACGGTGATACGCGGCGAACGAATACAGATCAATGAGGTTATCATGAAGAACGGCCCCATCGCATTCTACTTCATCAACCATTTCATCGAAGAGGATGAGATACGCCTGCAACTGCGAGGCCTGAAAGAGCAGGGGTTCTCCGGCCTTTTCATGCACTCGCGCGCGGGAAATCTCATCCCGTATCTCTCCGATCTCTGGTTCGAACGCATCAACTTCATCATCGGTGAATGCATACCGCTTGGTCTCGACCCCTGGCTTTACGATGAAGACCCGTATCCGAGCGGTGCAGCCGGCGGACTTGTGACCGCTCAGCATCCTGAATATAAAGCAAGGACATTGCAGGCAGCGGAATATCCCGTCGGCGGAAAGCGCATCGACATCACGGTGCCGATGGGGAATATCATCGGTGTCTATGCGTTCCCGAAGGTTCTGCGCACCGCGGGCAAGGGTCCGTGGATCGATATCATTTCGAAATGCGGTACGGTACGCACCGATTGGGGTGAGATGGGAAAGGGTTCGCGGGATTATTATCCGCCGTTCAAAGGAGCCATGAAACCGCATTATCGTGCGATGAGCTATGATCCTGCGATACGGATATTCCATGAAAGCGATACGGCGATAGAAAAGATAATCGTGATAACGGCAGTTGCCTTCAAGGGCGGGGTCTGGGGCGATTACCCCGATCTCATGAATCGCGGGGCGACCGATCTTTTCATCGAACTGACGCATGAGCAATATCGTAAGCGTGTTAAGAAAGAATACTGGAAATATATCCCCGGGATATTTCTCGATGAATCGAAACTGATGCCGACATTTCCGTGGAACGATGCGATACCGAAGCGCTATGAGGAGAAATACGGAGAGGTGTTCAGCACGGTCCTGCCGCATATCTTCGGAGACCACTCGAAAGAGAGCCCCGTCATCCGCAGCCGTTACCGCACGGTCACCGGCGAGCTTTTCAATGATAATTTTTTTCGGCCGATACACGCCTGGTGTAAAAAGAATCGCATGCAATCCTGCGGTCATATTTCGCCCGAGGAAGAGCCGTTCGGACAGCAGGTCAATACACCGAATCTCATGACGCTCCTTAAGTCATTCGGCATACCCGGCGTTGACAGCATCAGTTCTCTCATCGGCAGCATGGAACACCCGCTCATCAATATCGGCCCGAAGATAGGCGAGTCAGTGATATCGCAGACGGGGCGGCGTGACTATCTCGTTGAAGCGCTCGGCGTTTCCGGAGAGGACCTTGACGGTGACAGGATGAAAAGCATCATCGACTGGTGCTTCTCGTTCGGGATAAACCGCATCTGCATTCATGGGCAGTTCTACAGTCTCGATGGCCCGCGCAAACGAGAAGCGCCGCCGTCAATATTCTATCAGCAGCCGTATTGGGAATATTTCAATACGTTCAGCACGTATATCGCCCGTGTTTCGGGGATACTACGGACGGCACGGCGCGATGTGGTCGCCGGATATCTGTATCCCGCCGCGTTCTTCAATACGAGGACGATCGAGCCGCGGGCGGGGTCACCGCGGAATGAAGAATTCTATCGTCATGCATCGGCGATCGGCGCGGATATCATACGCCTTTCGTCAAATCGCATCGCTTTCGATCTTGTCGATGACATTGAATTCAAAACAATACCGCTCATTGATAAAAAACTCGTTGTCGGCAAGGCGCGGTATGAGATGATTTTTATTCCCGATGTGCCGGTGCTGTCAGCCGAAGCGATCGAGCGCATCAAGGAACTCGTCGATAGAAAATATCCCGTCTATTTCATCGGAAAGCCGCCGCTCACGCTCGATGGGAAGAATATCTGGGGGCGTACGCGCATTGTCCGAGCATCGCCGAAAATAATGCGGACGATAGCAGAGAGGATGCTGGGTGAAGGACATGTTCATCTTGATATCAAAATCCCTGAGACCTGCACTATCAGGGAAATGCGTGACGGGACCACGCGATATTGCTTTGTCTATAATCAGGGAGACAGATCTGCAACGATATCATGTTCAGCGAAGAGCGGTTCGCTATCGATACTCGACGCCAACAGCAGTGAGTTCACCGGAGCGGGTAATGCAGCGACGATGATAATTCCGCCGCATCATGGGGTTCTTATTAAGCATGTGAAAATAACATCTATCCCCCGGCCCCTTCCCCCTTCAAAAGGGGGAAGGGGTGCCCGAAGGGCGTGGATGGGGGTTAATTCCATCGACCTCACCGCTGCAAATTGGCGATGCAAGCGCCTGCAGGATAATTATCTGCCTTTGAAAGAATGGGATATTCACGTGAACGGCAAACGCAGGGGGCATATCGCCCTTCCGGTGGCGCAACTGCCGTCAGCAAAAGCGTCCGGAAGGAAAGCAAAACTCACGTTTACCGCACCGTTCCATGTACAGGATATGGTGAAGAACCTCCGCCTCCTTGCCGACCGCACAACGATAGAGCGGTTCTCAGTTTCGATCAACGGCCACCCGCTATCCCGCTTTACCGCCTGCCGCGATTTCGATGAATCGAATCGATCGGTACTGATATCCCCTTTCGTGAAAAAGGGTATGAATTCGATATCTCTATCGACGACGGATGACCCTGCGCGTGTGCGGCATATTTTCAAGGAAATGCTTTACCTCATCGGCGATCATTCGCTTGCGCGGACCGGGCGCACGTATCGCATCGCACGGGATAATGGATCGACGGCACATGGGCTTATACCGTGGCATGAGAACGGCTGGCCGTTCTATTCGGGCATCGTACGGTATACGGCGAAGATCACCGTATCGAAGCGGAAGGGTGACCGTTGTCATATCGTATTCGATTATCCCGGCGCATTCGCCCACGTGCGTGTGAACGGTACCGATGCCGGTATCGTATATGCACGACCGTATCGCATCGAGATATCGGATATTCTCCGGGATGGCGTGAACACGATGGAAGTCGATTCGGCGAATACGTTAGAGAACGTCATCGAAGGGAGTGCCGCACCGGCCGGGATACGCGGGAGCGTACGGATACACATCCAGCGGGCTCGCTGATGCTTGTGTGCTATTGCCCGAAAAGCCGCTTCATTTCTTCGACCGCGCGCGATACCGCCGCTTCGTCGTCCGGCGATATCCATGCCGCCTCATCCCTGCGGAACCATGTCTCCTGACGCTTGGCGTATCGCCGCGTGTTCATCTGCACCGTGTCGACGAGCGCGTCATAGGAAATGCCGCCGGCAAGATGCGCCGCTGTTTCCTTGTAGCCGATGCCCTGCATCGATGTGTTCGCCGCCGTAACGCCGGATGCAAGCAGTCCGCGCACTTCATCGATGAGGCCGCGTGCGAACATGGATGTTACGCGCTCATTGATGCGCGGGTAGAGCACGGTGCGCGGCACGTGCATGCAGAACATCATCGACACGAGCGGGACAAGGGGCGTTCGGCGCGATTGCATGACGGACATGGGCGTGCCGGTCTTCTCGAACACCTCAAGGGCACGCACGATGCGGCGTTCATGCGTCGGTGAAATTTTTGCCGCGATGGAAGGGTCGACGTCCGCGAGGCGGCGGTACAGATGTGCGATACCTTTTTCCCGTGCCTCGCTCTCAAGGCGGGAACGTATCTCCCCGCCGTCATCGGTCTCCGTGAACATGCCGTGCATGAGCGCGCGCATATATAATCCCGTCCCGCCGACGATAAAGAGCCGCTCAGTTCCCGCAAGCACCGCGGACGCGGCGGACACATAATCGGCGACGGAGAAATCCGTATGCGGATCGACGTGATCGATGAGGTGATAATTGAAGCGTGAGCGTTCGGATACGCTCGGCTTTGCGGTACCGATGTCCATGCCGCGGTAGAGCTGCATGGAATCTGCGGAGAGAATGGCAGCGTCGGGGAAATGCCGCTCAATGATATCGTGTGCGAACGCCGTTTTTCCCGATGCGGTGGCCCCCGCGATCATGACGGCGCGAACGGCGTTCATGGGTGCGGACGATTATTTTTTTGCTTTCTTGGGAGCGGCTTTCTTGACCGGTTTCTTGGCGACCTTCTTCACCGTCTTTTTCGCCGGTTTCTTCTTGGCGTCATCGCCGTCCGCCGCGGCCGCTTCGGTCCCTTCGCTTTCTTCAGCATCGTCAAGCGCTTCGATATCCTCGTCGGCCTCGTCGTCGCTTTCATACACTTCCGATTCCAGCGCGGAGTCGTTCACATCATCGATGACCTCATCGGCGTTCTCCGCAGAGGCGTCCGCCGCGACAGGCTCGGGGTCGGGGACATGGAATTTCGTTTCGTCGTATATCTCGTTCGAATGCATGAACGGCGCATGGTCGTCGACCTTCGACGGGAATTCCTTGCCGTATTCATATTTGATGCGGCCTTCCATGACGTTCTTGATGACCACCGAGATGTATTTTCCTTTGTTGACCTTCGTTTCGTTGTAGAGAAGGCCCTTGCCGTTACGGGCAAGTTCTATCATGGCGCGCGCAAGTTCATAGCGGTTGCCTTTGTACTCGATCAGTTTTTCCAGCGGGATTATCATCGTTCGTTTCTCCTTTGTGTTCGGTGCATCTATATGCCGGCTTCGCCGAGATAGTGCCGTATCGCCCCGGAAAACTCCGCATAGGCGCGCTCAAGCACATCGTTGACGATGACGACATCGAAATGTTCGATATATTCCATCTCTCGTTTCGCGTTCCACATTCTCAGGTCTATCTCCTCGGGCTTGTCCGAATGCCGCGCGGTGAGCCGCTCGCGGAGCACGGCGAGCGACGGCGGGCGTATGAACACATAGAGCGCCTCCTGCTTGCGCGCACGAAGCGTCATCGCGCCCTGCACATCGATGTCGAGGATGAGGTTCGTCGTCTCGACCTTGGCGAGCTCCGACAATGCCGTTCCGTAATAGCCGCTGTGCACCTGCGCCCACTCGAGGAATTCCCCCCGCGCGATCATCGCGAGAAAATCCGATTCCGCCGTGAAGTGATAATCGCGTCCGTCCGTCTCACCGTCCCGTTTCGGCCGGGTGGTATGCGACACGCTGAACTGTATCGACGGCGTCTCTGAGAGCAGCCGTTTTATCAGCGTAGTCTTACCGCTCCCCGAGGGGGCGGTCACGACGATGCATTTTCCCATGGCACGATCTCCGGCACGAGGGCCCTCTCACTACCGCCCCGCCCGGCTTTTACGCCGATAGAGGGCGGTCCCGAGAGCGATGGATTATACCATATCCTGACTTCTATTGCAATCGGAAAAAGCGGGCCAAATCATCATAATGGGGAAGAAAAACCACAGAGGTCGCAGAGAAAATACCGAGAGGAAACGGAGAGATAAAATAAAAAACCACCTGTTGGGTAAAAACCAATATCTGCTCTTCTCTGTTTTCTCCTGCTATTTCTCTGTGGTTGCATTTTTCTTACGTGATGAATTCGGAGCGGGTGCGGCGATCGTGGTCCGCCTATGTCAGTATGTTCGTACGCACGTACAGGAGCATTTCATCGTCTTTCCGCGGGTGTGCATGCCGCCATGCGCGCTGCTCCTGTATCGATCGAATACGCGGCAAAAGCGCGGCCGTTCTCGCCCGTGAAAAAATGCCCGCGGGTATGCGGGAGGCGGGCTTGTCGTATCGGGGGAAGAGTGCGTTCCGGTAATGAAAATAGGCATCGTCGAGTTCATCGGATATAGGCTCTTCCCCGTCGGGGACATCCATCGAACATGCCCGATGCACGACGGTCGGGCGTCCGAGCGCGAGCGCACGGTAGCAGTAATCAAGGAACGTATAGGCGGCGCTCCGGAACTGATGGAATCCGCCTATCTCCTGATAGAGCCCGCGGTCGAAAAGCCCGATGCCGCGGTACGCAGAAAGCGATATATCGATATCCGCCGGCTCGCTGTATTCGAAAGCAATGGTCTCATCCTCCGTGATATAACCGTTCATTACCGACCGGGCTTTTCTGCCCTGATGAGAGAGCACCGGCGCGATGACCGCACATGCCGTACCGCCGGTATCGATCTCCGAAAGTGACAGGGATGTGACCGAGGCATCTCCCGGCATGATGAGCACAAAACGTGCGCTGCTCTCCTCCATACCGAGCAGAGCGGCAGCGGTGTAGGATATCGGTTTTGCGGGCACGATATACCGCACCGACGGGAATTCCCGAACGAGGGATATCGCATCGTCGGAATGTGAAGCATCGACGACCATCAACGCGTGGGGAAAATCCCCGAGCGAGGCTTCCACGGAACGAAGCGCAACGGACGACGATATATCGCGGCTGATGATGACGACGGCAAGCGGAAGATCGCGGCTCTGCGAACGCGTGCCGCCGAGCTCGGCGAATGGCGTGAGCCGTCCGCTCATCGGCATACGAACAGAACGATTACTTGAGAAGCCGTTTGATCGCTGCTTCGACTTCCTCAGCCGACTTTTCGCCTTCCCACCCGGAATGTGCGAACTGGATCTTCGAGCCGCTCACCATGAAGAGCGCCGGGGCATGTATCACCCGTGTCTTTTCATCGAACACGCCGTATGCGGTAGCGGCATTGAGGTAATGATCATCGACGATGGGATACGTGATGTTCCATTCGGTGATGACCTTCTGCACGCGGGCGACACCGTCCGTCGTCCATGATTCGCCGTTGTTCACATCGACAGGCTCGGCGCAGACGAACAGGAGCGCAACACCCTTGTTCGTATACTCGCTCACTATCTTCTGCACCGCAGGGATCTCGTTCTTGCAGTTCTTGCACGAGGAATAGAAAAAGCTGAATACGACGACCTTGTTCTTTGCTGCAAGCGTTTTCAACGATACGAACGTGCTTCTCCCCTCCTGCTGTGCGTTGAAGTCCGGGAGATAGAACGTTTTCATCGGGCTGCCGACCGCAGGCAGGGATGCCCCGGCGAACACGAAGCTCGCGGCGGCGATGATAACGGCGAACGGAAGTATTTTGCGTATCATAGGATAGTACTCCTCATTTGAGTGACGGGATTGTACATCGGGCATGGTTTTTTTGCAACGCGCTGCGCGCGAGCGAGCGACACAAAGTCGCGAGCCTCTTTTTCGGGAATACCCGCCGCGGCCGCTCCCTTTTACTATCGGATGAAATTCGTCATCCGTTTCTGTTCGGCTTCCGGTTCGGTCACGACGCCTTTCCCGTGAGCGATGAGCTTCATCATCCATGCCATATTCCTGCCGAGCACCTGCATGATCTGCACACCTTCCTCGTCCTCATGTATCTCTCCGGGGCTTCTCCCGTGAATGATGTTCCAGTAATTGGACGCGGGGACCATCATCTCCGTGATCAGAAGATAACTGTTCAGGTCCTGAAAAGCTGACATGCCGCCCGAACGGCGTACAGCGACCACCGCCGCGCCGACCTTATGACGCACGATACGCCGGTGAGAAAAGAACAGGCGGTCGAGGAAATTCTTCATCGAGCCGGCTATCGATGCATACTGCACCGGTGAACCGAGGATGAGACCGTCCGCGCGTTCGATCTTCTCAGCCGTCCCGTTGACAATGTCATCGGCTATTATGCAGACGCCGGTCTTTGCGCATGAGCCGCAGGCACGGCACCCCTCGCGCGCTTTATTTCCGATATGTATCATCTCGGATGATATCCCTTCTTTGCCAAGTTCATCGGTGACGAGCTTCAATGCCTGGGCTGTGTTGCCGTTCTCTTTCGGGCTTCCGTTCAGTGCGACGACATGCATCGGTATCTCCTTCTTTCGGCGTTTCGTTCCCCATCCTATCTTATATCATCGGTCCCGTCAAAACATCGAACTGTTCATTTGGCCGCGGATGTGCTATGATGCTGTCCCATGAACTATGAACATGTCATGAAAAGGCTGATGGCCCTCAAGAGCACAAAGGACATGGCCCGCATGGCCCGCGTCGGAATGCGCATGGAGAATGCGTTGGGAATTTCTCTCTACGACATCAGGGATCTCGCGCGCTCGATTAAGCCAGACCATGCACTCGCCGCGCGGCTCTGGGCATCCCGCTATAATGAAGCTCGAATACTTGCGGGAATGATCGATGAAAAGGACAAAGTGACCGATGCGCAGCTCGAGTCGTGGGTGCACGATTTCGATTCCTGGGAGATCTGCGACCAGACATGCGACAACCTTATCTCCGATTCGAGGTTCGCGTACAAAAAAGCCGTCGCATGGGCCGCGCGAAAAGAGGAATTCGTTCGCCGTGCGGGGTTTACGCTCATGGCGATGATAGGCTGGTACGGCAAAGGATATTCCGATGCGCGGATAAAGAAATTCCTCCCGATCGTCGTGCGATACGCGGACGACGAGAGGAATTTCGTGAAGAAGGCGGTCAACTGGGCGCTCAGGAATATCGGAAAGGGAAGAAGCATCGCTTTGCATACGGCCGCATTACGGACGGCAAAGATCCTTGCGCGATCCGATTCGAAGTCGGCGCGGTGGATAGGGAAGGATGCGATCAGGGAGTTGACATCGAAGAAGAAGATAGATCGATTGCGGGTGATAGAGGCGAAGAGGAAAGCCAGATAACTCGTGGCCGTGAACGCCCACTCCATCTGCAAGAGGTTGCGCTTCACCGTGAACGGTTCGCGCGATTGAGCACCGGCCGATCTTTATGGATATTGGCTTACACAAAGCCGTCGGCCTTCAGGCCGATGGCTTTTCCCTCCTTGCACATAGCGCCGTCCTTCAGGGCGGCGCTTACAAATACTCCCACGTATATCCTTTCTTCGCCGCTTTCAGTTCCGCCGGCGTCCCTTCGATGATGATCCTTCCCCCGCCGTCGCCGCCCTCGGGTCCGAGATCGATAAGCCAGTCGGAATTCCGCATGATGTCGGGATTGTGTTCTACCATGAGAACGGTGTTGCCGTTGTCAACGAGACGATGGAGCACTGCTATGAGCTTCCGCACATCGTCGAAATGAAGCCCTGTCGTCGGCTCATCGAGAACGTAGAGCGTATGTTCGCCGGTGCCGCGGGCAAGCTCGCGCGAGAGTTTGAGTCGCTGGAGCTCGCCGCCGGAGAACGTGTCGAGCCGCTGTCCGAGCTTCACATAGCCCAAGCCAACTTCGGACATGAGCATGAGGGATTCGCGTACGCCTTTGTGATGCTCGAAGAAGCCGATGCCTTCATCGACGGTAAGTTCGAACACATCGGCAATGGAAAGCCCTTTGAATTTCACCGCGAGCGTTTCCGCATTGTATCGCTTGCCTTTGCATTCCTCGCAGACGACCTCGAGGTCGGAGAGGAAGTGCATGGCTATCTCGCGTATGCCCTTGCCGTCGCAGGCCTTGCATCGCCCCTCATGGCCGTTGTAGGTGAAGCGCGATGATGTGTAGCCCTTGACGCGTGCGAGCTCGGTCTTTGAGAACACGGTGCGTATTCGGTCGAATATCTTGAGATAGGTCACGAGCGTGCTCCGTATCGAGCCGCCGATGGAAAGCTGATCGACAAGTATCACCTGATCGATGACGGATTTTCCGTTCTTTTCCATGCCTTCTATCGCGCCATAGCCGCCGCGCGCTTTTCGCCGCTGAAGCACATCGGCCGCCGCTGCATGTATCGTATCGACGACGAGGGATGATTTCCCGCTCCCCGAAACACCCGTTACCGTCGTTACCGTGCCGAGCTTTATCGATACGTCTATCCCTTTGAGATTATTCTTCGATGCTTTACGCACGGTAATGACATTCCCGTTTCCGGTGCGATACGAACGTTTTGCATCGCCTGCGTTCATCTCTCCGCGAACATATTTCGCCGTGAGCGTATCCGCTTTGTCGAAAGCGGCACGCGGTCCGTTGTACACGACCTCGCCGCCGAAATGTCCCGCACCCGGCCCCATGTCGATGATGTGATCGGCCGCGTCTATCGTTTCGCGGTCATGCTCTACGACGATGAGCGTATTCTTGAGATCGCGGAGCTCCTTGAGCGTTGAAAGGAGCTTTGCGGTGTCGCGGGGATGAAGACCGACGGTCGGTTCGTCAAGGACATAAAGCACGCCGGTGAGTCGGCTCCCGAGCTGGCTCGCCAATCGTATCCGCTGCGATTCACCGCCGGAGAGCGTGGAATATTTCCGATCGAGTGTGAGATAGGAGAGCCCGACTTTATCGAGAAAGGTGAGCCGTGTGCGTATCTCTTTTAACACTTCGCGCACGATGGTTCGTTCACGGTCGGCGAGCTCTTCTGGTAATTTCTGCATGCGTTGGGCAAGTGAAGCCACCGTCTGTTTCGCCATACCGCTGATATTCGTTCCGCCGATGCGGTACGATCGTATCTTCGGGTTCAGTCTGTCGCCGTTACAGGCGGGACACGGCGTCTCGGTCATGAAGAGACGAAGGAGGTCATCGATGTATTCGCTGAAATCCTCTTTCATGAGATCGTTCGAATCGTACCAGCGGCGGATCGTCTGCGACATGCCGTCGTTCACGCCGTCGCCGAAGAATATTATCTTCTTGATGCCCTCATCGAGTTCGGCGTACGGGATATCATAGAGCTTCTTTTTCGGGAAACCGTGTGTGCGCATGAGGCGTACTATCGGCTGATGGAGCCAGCCGCCCGCCTCGATGAAATAGCGGTGGAGGCGTTCATTGAGCGCGCCGGCGAAGAAGGGCTTGTTCCCGTCGATGATCGCACGCTCGGGGTCGAAGTTCATTGAGCTCCCGATCCCTTTGCATTCCGGGCAATGTCCCCAATGCGAATTGAACGAGAAATGACGCGGTGTTATCTCATCCTCATACAGAATGCCGTGCTCAAGGCAGGCCGGGAATTTCGTGTAGTATTCGTTCCTCGTGCCGACGGTGACACGTGCAACGCCCTCGGTATAGGTGAAC
>JBBTBY010000153.1:9045-34381 GCA_038043445.1 Spirochaetota bacterium | reverse complement strand
TCAATTGAACGGCGCATTCGCGGAGGGGCCGATATTCTTCGGGGAATACATCATATTCGGGACGGACGACGGGCGGCTCTATTTCAAGACGCTCACGCGCGGGAAGGACATCGACCGCATCACGCTCGACAGCGCGATCATGCAGAAGCCGCTCTCGCTCGGCACATCGGTCATCGGGGTAGCGACTCGGAGCGGGGCGTTCCATCTCATCGTGGTGAGGAAACCGATGAAAAAGGAACGATCGTAAACGCGATACCCCACGCGGATATTCGACGTGGATATCCCCGGTCAGCCAAAGGCGTGGTCCGAAGCGGTTCTCGCTTCTGCGAACGGCGTCATCACCCTGCCGCCCTGCTCTGTGACCTATTTCGAATCCCGATAAGGCGTTCGGCTATCCCGGAGCGCCTTCGCTTCTGCCGCCGGAATTGACTTCATTTTGTGCGATCGTTATATTTAATACGGAACGACAACCTCGGTTCCGGATGCATATCGATGAAAGATCGACGGCTAACATACATCATTCCTGCGGTCATGCTGCTTGCCGTTTCTATACCGGGCTGCTCGCCGCGTCAGGAGCATATCAGTGCGGGCGATCGGACGATAACAAGCGCGCAGTTGAGAACGATGATCTCCGAATTCCGCGCACCCGTCACCTTGGTGCACGTATGGGCCACATGGTGCTTGCCGTGCAGAAAAGAATTCCCGGTACTCATGAAGTTACGAAGCGCATTCGGAAGCAACGACATATCGCTCGTTCTCATTTCGACGGACGATCCGAGGGAGAGCGGGCGCGTACGCCGATTCCTCAAGGAGTTCGGCGGCGGCCATCCCTCGCTCATCATAGACAACCCGAGCGCGCACTTCATCGACACCCTCGATACCGCGTGGTCGGGGGCGATACCGGCGTCGTTTTTCTTCGACAGCAGAGGCAGACTGCTCGAATGGTGGGAAGGCGAAACGAATTTCGTTCGATACAAAGCAGTGATCGACCAGCACCTGCATCGTGCCAGATGATTTTCAGATAAGGAGGACACTATGATCACAAAACAGATAGCGCTCACACTTGTCACGGCATTGGTATTCGCGGCGGTATGCGCGCCGCAAGGAAAGCCGATAGCGCTTGGCTCAGCAATGCCTGCAGAGACCGTGTCGATGATATCGACGGACGATAAACCCATGACACTGGCGAACGCCCGCGGGAAGACAGGAACGCTCGTGATATTCACGTGCAATCACTGCCCGTATGTGAAGGCTTGGCAGGACCGCATGACAGCCATCGCCAACGACGCCGTAAAATCCGGCGTGGGTGTTGCGTTCATAAACGCAAATGACGCATCGGTCTATCCCGAGGACGATCATGCGCACATGAAATCGCTCGCGAAGGAAAAAGGGTATCGCTTCCCCTATCTCATCGATGGGACATCAGCCGTCGCCATCGCGTTCGGCGCATCGAGAACGCCGGAAGCATTCCTCTTCGACGCGAAGGGATCGCTGGTCTATCACGGCGCGGTGGACGACTCAGTCCATGCACCGGCGAAGGTCAATCATCATTACCTCAAGGATGCGATCGCTTCGCTTATTTCAGGGAAGAAGATCGCGCTGCCGGAAACAAAATCGGTCGGATGCTCGATCAAATTCCACGGTTCCGAGCGATAGCGCTTATAGAAAACGGTCCATCGATCGTACGCTCGCGGCAAAAAATTCGACGAGTACGTCTTCATCGCACGAACAGGATGGTTGACTGCACACCACCGACGTCATATACTGATGACATCTTCTGTGATGGGAATTATCGATGCGAACCATGAAACACACTGCATCATGTGCGCTCGTCTTTGCCGCGGCCGTCCTTTCGCTCAGTGCGCAGGATATCACGCTCAATTCGGTATCGAAATATGCGACGATCAAATTCCCGGTCAGCGGCGCGGATGAGGATGTGTACGGCATCACCCTTGACGCGAGCGGTCCGATCGGGAGCAGGCTGTCCCCCTACCGATATGTGCTTCGCGACAAGGACGGCAAAACGATCAATGACGAATACATCAACGGCACACGATACCCGTCCCTCGGCGGCGATGCGGAGATACGCCGTTTCGAACTGCTCATTCAGAAACGCAGCGCCGAACTCGCGGTAACGCTGGCGCTCGACGAAGGCGGCCCGGTAACGATAAAGAACGTACACTGTGTGCGCGGCGGATTTCCCGCCGACCCGCCGGTGCCCGAAGCCCCGTACGTGCACTGGATACGTTCATTGAAAGCGGATGCCGCTCTCGCAGCAAAAGCCCCGCTCATGAAATTCGGCAGCGGCGGCGCACGATATTCCGAGCGCACCTGCTTCACCGATGTATCCGATGAGGAAGAAGCGCAGCTCAAAACCGACGTCGCCCCGTATCGTTCCCTCGCTGTCGCAGATCTGATGAAACTTGTACCCGATCGGCGGCCCTTCGCGTTCAGCGCGGGAAGGTTCGGGAGCGCACCGTTCATATGGACGCCCGCTGAGCCGGATGTCATACGAACAAAAGAAGGCGCGGTCTTCGACTTCAGGACGAAATATCCGGTAAAGGGCTCCGAGACCGTCACCGCACCGTCGGGAAAGTCCGTCACGTATGAGTACTGCGCTGTGCCGCCGGATGATACGATCTTCAAGGGCAGGCGTGCCTATCTCGATTATTTTCTCACCACGTCGCGCATCAATGCGCTCTGCAAAGCCGCACAGTCCATGGCATTGCTCTACCGAAAGAACGGCGACAGGGAATACGGCATTCGTTCGGCAGCGATACTCTGGACCTTGGCACGTGCGATACCCGACTGGCCGGTACGGGGACAGATGGATTGGAATTCACCGCCAAGCGAGAACCATCTCTTTCCGTCCGATCTCTATCGCTGGTTCTCTTTCATCTATACCGGGGGCAGCGGAACATCGGAATGGTACCTCCCGGAATCCGGGTTCAGTACGGAATTCGCACGCTGGTACGATCTCATACGCGATGCGCCGTTCTGGGATGATCTACCCCGCCAGGAAGGCAATGCCCGCGCCGAGACAGAGAACGGTCTCATGCACATTGCCCGGATGATGCTCATGCGCGATGCATATTACCGATACAGCGAATTCGTCATCTATCATAATCTCAGCGGCAGCGCCCATCAGACGTACATCACGCTCGGCAGGGCGCTCGGCTGTCCCGACCTTGTGCATTACGGTGCACGGAAGGCATTCGCAACGATACGAAAGTCTTTCATGGCCGACGGCGTCTTCCCGGAAAGCACGACCTATGCCCTCGATCAGATGAACCGCCAGAAAGGCGCATTCGATGCGCTCATCGGTCATCGCGATCCGGCGGGGTATCGATATGCGGACGGAAAACGTTTCGATGATTTCACCGCGCCGGAGAATGAAGAGCCGTTCTACCGCGTTGCCGTCGATGCGCTCAACAGACAGGGCTACCCGGACGGAGGCCGCCTCACCATACATGACGCCTGGTCGCGCACCGGCTGGCTCCCGCGCGCGTATGCGCCCGAAATGCCGGAGCGCAATACTGTCGTACCGCATCTGTTCCCATCGTTCGGGCACGGCATCACCGGACTCGGCGAACGCGCGGGAAGCGACATGCGCATGGAGGCGCATCTGCACTATTCGGGTAATTACAATCATCATCACGCAGATATGCTCGGCTTCATACTGTGGGCGTACGGGGATGAGCTCGTGAATGACATCGGCTATGCGAACCCGGGCAAATATGCGGGTACGTCCGCTGCACACAATCTCGTCGTCGTTGATAAAAGCTCTCAGGTGAGAGAAGGCATTCATGCCGGCGGCACGCTTGCCTGGCATGCGCGCGAAGGCGCATCGCAGGTGATACAGGCGGACGGAAGCACTGCCGTATATCCGCAGTGCCCGGTCTATCGGCGGCTGCTCGTGCTCGTGCCTTTCGGCCCGGGCCGTAATGCGGTCGTCGATATCTTCGAAGTGAGCGGCGGTACGACACATGACTGGATGGCGAACGGCTGCGGCGATCATCCGCAATCGGCGGAGACTACGCTCAAGAACGGACGGACTATCGCATCGCTCGCGCCCAACGGCGTACCGCTCCTCGATCCGCTCCCGTTCGGCAGCGACAGCAAAAGCGCGCAGAAGTATGATGCCTACGGCACCGAGGACAGATTTTACGGCGCGTTCCGGAACGTGCAGATATACGCGAACGCAGCCCCGTGGACAATGACGTTCCGCGACACGGGACCGGTACCGAAGGGCACCGTGTGGGCCGGTGAACGCGCTCAGTCGACCGACCCCAAGCCCGGGCTTCGCCTTCATTGGATAGCCCCGCTCGACGGTGAAGCGATGCTCTGCGACGCCCCGAGCCAGCGTTATCGCGACACGCGGGAAAAGCTGAGCGAAGCGACAAAGGCCTGGCCGGATATACTTATGAAGAAGGTCATCGTCCGGCGTACCGGCGCTTCGCTTGAGAGCGTATTTACCGCAGTGTGGGAGCCGTTCAATGGAACACCGTTCCTCACCGGCGCATCCCCGATCGCAGGGGATATCCCCGGCGTGATCATGCACGACGGCAAACGCACCTGCATTGTCGGTTATCGCGCATCGAAGACGCAGGGCGCATTCAAAGCGGACGGCATTATCGCCGACTGCAGATACTTCATCTCCATGACCGGCGGCAGTGAAGAATCGCTTGATGTGTATGACGGACTCTCTGCAGAGACGCCGTCGTTCTCGGTCGAGATGCTCCCGTTCGCGTCATTGCCCGTCAAACGCGTGATGACATCGAACGCATCCATCATCGTGCTTGAGGGGAACAGAGAGCACTATCCCGACAGTACGCCCCATGCCGATCAATTCATCAGCTTTGTTCAGGAAGGCAGAGCGGTACGCGCCGTACGCTGCGCATCGGTGATACAGCGCGGGAATGAAACACAGGTGACATTGGCGGATGACTGCGGATTCACCTATGACAATGCAGGCGAAGGGATGCTCCGTGAGACATTCTTCCCCTTCAGAACGGAATTCGGCCGCGCGAGCGTACGTTTCCCGTCATGGCTCAATATTCGACGCAGCGGCGATACGATCCGGGTACGGACGAGCGGCGTGAGGCGGCTTCTCGTAAAGAACGCAGCGGCAAAAACCATTCGCGGAAAAACAGGCTCTCTGCCATTCAGTGCACAGGATACCGGTATCGCGTTCATCCCGCCCGCGGGAGGCAATGGCTGGACGGAACTATCGCTCGAGCGCTGAGGTCCTACGGGGCCCGTTCTTTTCATTCAGCAGATATGGATATGCGGATTGCCGTCCCGGATATTCCCCCGCCGCATATGTATGCTATATTCATCCCATTCCAATTATCGCACAGGAGCCATCGATGATAACCCTCGGCACGCAGTATTACCGGGCGCCCTTCCCCAATGAAAAACACTGGGAAGACGATATCCGCTTGATGAAGGATGCGGGACTCAATACCGTACAGCTCTGGGTGCTCTGGGGCTGGGTGGAAGCGACGCCGGATACCTTCCGTTTCGACGATTATGACCGCCTTGTTTCCATCGCTGAGAAGAACGGCATGGGCGTGGTATTAAGCACCATCGCCGAGATACATCCGTACTGGATACACGATGTCATACCCGGGAGCGAGATGATAACGAGCATGGGGAACAAGGTCGTCTCATCCAACCGCGGGGAATGTCATTTCGGGCTCACCCCCGGCGGCTGTTTCGATCACCCGGGCGTGATGAAGCGCATGAGCGCTTTTATCAGTGCCGTTGCAGAGCGATACTCGAAGGCCCCGAACATCCGAGGATGGGATGCGTGGAACGAGCTCCGATGGAATGTCCAGGCCGATGGGCTTGTCTGCTACTGCGAGCACACGCTTAGGGCATACCGCGCATGGCTCATGAAGCGCTACGGATCGCTCGATGAACTCAACCGCGTGTGGCAGCGCCGCTATCACCGCCTTGAGGAAATACTCCCCGGCAAGGTATCCGGCCGGCCGTACACCGAGATGATGACATTCGAGCATTTCTTCACCGAACGCGCGAACGAACATGCGAAGACGCGCTACGATATCATAAAGAAAATAGACCCCAAACGCCCGGTCACCGTGCATGGCGGCGCGCCGAGCACGCATTATGCCGGCGACATCAACGCGCATGTGATGACGCTCGACCGCGGCAATGACTGGTCCTTCGCCGATCATACCGACGGCGTGGGATTTTCGAGCTTCCCGAAATGGGGGAACATCGATAATGCTGCGTTCGCCGCGCGCGTACGCTATGTCGCATCCGCGGCGGAGCAGAAGAAAAAAAGCGTGTGGCTTTCGGAGCTCCAGGGGGGGCGATCGAACATAGGCTTCATAGAACCGACACCGTCCGTCGATGCGCGCTCGCAGCAGCGCTGGGTATGGAACGGCATAGCGGGCGGCGCGAACACGGTGCTCTTCTGGTGCTGGCGCGACGAGGTGTTCGGCTGCGAATCGAACGGCTTCGGCATCATCGGCACGGACGGCAAACGCGAGGAACGCGTGGCCGCCCTGCAGAGAACGGGAAAGATACTCACCGCGCATGAAAAACTGCTCGACGGCTATCGCCCTGCTACCCCTGAGGTCGGCGTATTCTTCAGCCCGCAAACGTATTATCTCAACTGGGCGCAGGAAGGGAAAGCAGGCAAGTCTCGCGATGCACTTGACCGCTACTCGACCGCGCTCGTACGCGAGAACATACCGTATTCCATTATCGAAGAGGAGCATCTCGATGCGCTCAGCGGCATTACGATACTCTTCATGCCGCGCACGTTCACCGTCGATGATACCGTCGCTGAAAAACTTCTGGCATTCGTAAAAAACGGCGGCACGCTCGTCACCGAATCCGAATGCGGCGCCTTCGATCATGCGGGGGTTTACCGCTATCCGGAAGAACGCTTCCTCGCACGCTCGCTCGGCATTCGCGAGATCGGCAGACGAAAGCCCGAAGGCCCGATATCGATGCGTGCAGGGAACTCATCGTTCACGTTCGAACCCGAACTCTGGATAACACCGTTCGCGGACGTCGGCACCGTGCTCGCAAAAGGTTCGGAAGGCGCGCTGGCGGTATCGGTCGCTCACGGCACGGGGCAAGTCATTGCGCTCGGGACATTCCTCGGCTCCGAGAAGAATATCGGCATGCTCGGGGGACTCATCAATGCGATGACAATTGCCGCAGGCGTAGCGCCCGCTGTTTCCGTTAAAAGCCCGCTCCCGAAAGGAACAGAATACGTGCAGGTGCATTACGGGATGAGCGGAGGCAAACGCATCATGTTCATTTTCTTCCCGGAAGGAATATCGAAGGCAACGCTCAGTTTCACCGGAGACTTCGCGAAAGCCGGCACATTCACCGATCTCATGGGCGGCGCATCGTATAAAGCATCGGCGAACAAGATCGATATCGCGACGAACGATATCGGGATAGTGGTGGTGGCGGAGGGGTAGAATACACTCACCCCATCCCCCGGCCCCTTCCCCTCTCTCACGGAAATGTGAGAGAGGGGAAGGGGAGAAGAAACAATGCCGGTAATTCTCTTTAATACATTATCAACATTTCGTATTTCGCGGCGGTGTGCTCCATGGAGGGCGCTACTGGCGGCGGCCACGCATGCGGCAGGAAGCCGCATGTAGGATAGTGTAACATATAAGGATGGCGACTCGCGCACGGATGGCCAAAGCCGCCACGGGGGATGGGTGAGTGTGTTGCTTCTGAACAATAATCTGCTTTGTGATGGGGCATCGTTTGTCAAGACCATATCGACTACAGGAACCGGCTTTCCGTCCGACACTGCCGCGGACTCACCCCGACGATCTTCTTGAATATTCGTGAAAAATAGAACGGGTCCGTTATGCCGACGGCCTCGGCAACGGACTCGATGGGCATGCCGGTCCCGGTGAGGAGGTCTTTCGCCCGGGCGATCTTCCGTTCGATGATAAAATGCCCCGGCGTCGTGCCGTAATGCTCCCTGAACATGCGTATGACCGTTGAGCTGCTGCAGTGCGCGATACGGGAGAGCTCGCTGAGCGTTACCCTCCCTTTTTTTTCAAGATATGATACCGCGGCGGCGAGCGACGGCGGAACGGATTTCTGTGCGGACAACGATGCCATGACCTCATGGATAATGACGGGGGCCAATGCCCGCATGAGCATTTCACCCCGATCGCGTCGGAATGCGGATACGATGTATTCGGAGAGCATGCCGAGCGACGGCGCGAGCGCAAGATCGCCGGACATTGTCGACGTAAGGCCCGGCAATGCGACATCAGAACGTTGCGGATAATCGCGTTCGCCCTTCTCATGCGATACATTATAAATGACCTGGGTGCGGCGCGGGTAATTCGGTATGATATGAATACTGCCGACAACGAACGGGGACCTGCGGTCGGCTTCATATACAACGGCATGATCCCACGGCATGCAGAGGAATTTCCCCGCGGAAAGGGCGAATCGTTCATTATTCACGGTGACACTTCCCTTGCCGGAGCGGCACCAGAAAAGGCGTCTGCTCGAGACACAGGACGAACTCCTCTGCTCGGCAGCAGCGAACCGAAAATGATCGGCCAGAATGATAATGGCGTCGGGAAGCGCGCGCTGTATTTCTGCAAGCGTCATAACGGCGATTATACCGCCCGGGGCAGGGAATGCAAATTTTGTCCATTTCTGAACATCCCGTACATTCCCTTTGCGGTCGATGCGATTATCTTCATGACACGATCAAATTGCATCGGGACGGAAAACCATGAACACAAGAACGATACCGTACAATGACTATCGCGAGAGGGTATTCGGCTGCTGGCTTGGAAAATCCATCGGCGGAACGCTCGGGGGGCCATGGGAGGGCCGCACCCCGCCGAAAGAGCTCACGTTCTACGACCCCGTACCGACAGCGATGCTTGAGAACGATGACCTCGATCTGCAGCTTGTGTGGCTTGCCCGCATCCGTGAAGCGGGGCTCCCGATGACCGGGACCATGTTCGCCCGCGGCTGGCGTGAGAACATCCACGCGTGGCCTGATGAGTACGGCGTATGCATACGCAATCTTGATCAGGGACTTATGCCTCCGCTCACCGGTTCATACGACAATGGGTTCACTGCGGGTATGGGCGCGGCGATACGCACCGAACTCTGGGCGTGCATCGCACCGGGCGATCCGGAACTTGCATCCTATCTCGCGCGTCAGGATGCGATGTGCGATCACGCCGATGAGGGTGTGCATGCGGCTGTGTTCCTTGCAACCGTTGAAAGCCTCGCATTCATAGAGCATGACCGCGATGTACTTATCGATGCCGGGCTTGCTGCAATACCTAATTGCCGTGTCGCGAGGGCGGTGCGCGCCGCGCGTGAAGCATGGGTACGGACAAAAGACCGCGCGGGAGCGTTCGCAGAACTGGATCGCTCGCATGGGAACGAGAATTTTACCGATGTCGCCATCAACCTCGGTATTATCGTCCTCGGCTGGTGCGCAGGCGAAGGCGATTTCGGGAAGTCGATACTTGCTGCGGTCAACTGCGGTTACGATGCCGACTGCACCTGCGCAACGCTCGGCGCTATTCTCGGCCTTATCGATCCGAACGGCATTGATGAGCGCTGGAAAAAGCCCATTGGGGAATCGATATCGGTCGGCGCGTATATTGCCGGTATACGGCCGCCGGCAACGCTCGCGGAACTTACTGATATGACCGCTCTACTTGCCGAAGATGTGCTCACATGCTACGCCTCCCCGATCACCCTGGCTGAAGTGCCCCGAAAAGCAGCCCCTACCGTCCGACGTTATCCCGATACCGCAGCACGAGCATTACGTACGATCACTATCCCTGAAAGGACAAGTGTCATCCGTGACTATCCGCTCCACGTCACGCTCACCTACCCGGAGGGTATACGTATCGCACCGGACAGCCCCGGACGATTCTCCCTGGTATTGCGCAACATGATGGATGAGAAGCATACTGTCTCCGCGATCCTTATCCCGCCGCAAGGATGGAAGCTTGACGGAATGACAGAGATACATGTCACGCTTACGCCCGGCGCCGACACGAGAATGGAATTCACCGCACTTCCGGAAGAAGCCGCCTGGCGGCCGAATACGTCATCGCTCAAGATCGTATACACGCTGAACGGCTGTCCGGTTGAACTTTCCGCAGGACTGCTCATGACAATACCGTTCGCTTTCTGGACAACCGATAGCGTCACCGATGCAGAGCCCGCCCGGTCGGCGAACGCGCATGTCATGGAAACAAGATCACATTATCCTGACATGCCGGCGAATATCGGAAAAGATGAGTTCCTTATCATGCAGACAGAATGCAAGATGAACATGAAAATGATACGCCGCTTCGTCGTGCAGGCGCCATCGGGAACGACCGCATGGATAAACGGAGAAAAGGTCATCGCCCATGATGGTTCGCATCATGTGTCAGCGCTCCATCGAGCGAGGAACACATACGCCGATGTGAACGCCGCAACACCGGTACGCATCACTATTGCGGCACAAGGCGGGAAACCCGGGACGATATTCCACGCCATCGGCGAGCTCGGGAACTGCTGTCACTGGACATCGCTTGTCGAATATCGGAATATGATGCGCCGGTGATGTTCGATGCTTATCGTTACCTATGCGCAATGAAGGAGTTGTCGTGAACAGAACATCTGCCAAATCCGAAGCTGTGGACCATCGAACGAAACTCGCACCTGCCGCCCCGTGGGACAAAGGCCGTCCGGTGATCAATGGGCCTGATGTGTATGGCGCATCCCCCGGCAAAGAATTCCTGTATCTCATCCCCACTGTAGGAGAGCGGCCGATCTCATTCAGCGCAGAAGGTCTTCCCGCCGGACTTTCTGTTGAACAGGGAAGCGGTCAAATAAAAGGCAAGGCCGAAAAAAAAGGCGAGTACGGTGTATCACTGAAGGCCGAGAACAGGCATGGAACATGCGCGAAGAAGCTCACGCTCATCATCAACGATAACGCGCTCGCGCTGACGCCGCCCATGGGCTGGAACAGCTGGAACTGCTTCCGAAGCGATATCGACGACGGCAGGATACGTACTATTGCCGACTGCATGGTAAGCTCCGGGCTCGCGGCTCGAGGCTATTCGTATGTGAACATGGACTCAGGGTGGCAGTCAGAAAAGCGCGGGGGCATGTACAACTCGATAATGCCGAAAGACGGGTTCCCGGACATGAAGGCACTTTGCGGGCACATACACTCCCTTGGATTAAAAGCAGGCATCTACTCCGGTCCGTACACGATACCGTGGGGCACTGACGGCGCCGGATCATCATCTGGTTTATGGGATACGAATCATGCCATGTTCCAGGACAAGTTCATCGGATTGGTGAAGCATGAGGCCGAGGATGTTCGCCAATGGGCGGACTGGGGTTTTGACTACTGCAAGTACGACTGGAATATCACCGATATGTGCACCGCAGAACGCATGTCCCGTGAGCTTAAGGCATCATCGCGCGACATCGTGTACAGCATTACCACCGATGTGGACATCCGTGATGCGTTCAAAGTGAAAGAACTGGCGAATCTGTGGCGATCGAACAAGGATATGGGCCCGCTCTGGGAACTGTTCCTGCATAACGGGATCACTAATACCAGACAATGGAACTCGGTGATAGGCCCCGGCCACTGGTTCGACCTCTGCCTCACCGCGTTCATGCCGCGGGACGGGAAAAGCTTCACGAGGAATGAACGTATCGCACACATCTCCTGCTGGATGATGCGCCCGAGCCCCATCATGATCGATTGCGATCAACAGCTGATGAACGATGAATTCGTTCTGAGCCTGCTCTGCAATGAGGAGATAATAGCTGTGAATCAGGATAGACTTGGAAAGCCTTCCGCAAGCATTTTCAAGAATGATTCCTGGGATATTCAGATAAAGCCGCTTTCCGACGGCACCTATGCGCTTGCCTACTTCAATCTGAGCGAAAAGGCCGCTATCGCCCCCGAAATAGAGCATGCTGCAAAACTGGGGATACACGACAAGTCACCGGTGCGCGATCTCTGGAGCAGAGAAGACCTCGGCTGCTTTGATTTTCAAATCGGCGTCGAATCCCATTGCGCAAAGGTCTTTAAGGTATGGATTACATGAGGCATAAGGATGATTACATGCCTGTATCGAGGTGAATGACGATCATACCATTTTTCTGATCGAACGAGTATACTGTATCACTATCTGGAGGGACATCCATGCGAATGCTCATCATCCTGGTCTCGTTGACACTGCCGCTCATATCCGCCGATAACCTGATCGTACCGGAAGAATGGAAACTCATCCCGAACCTCACATCGGAATCGAAGGACGGCGCGGTAACGATACGAACGGAATCCGAAACGTATGGGGAATACCGACAACACCTGAACATATCCGCAACGTTCCCGAAAAAAGTACGGATCAGTTTCCGCTATTGGACAAAGTCCGATATGCCGGCGAACGCTTCATTCGCATTTTCATGGTCATTCATCGATCAGAACGGCGCGGCGATAGCGAAGAACAGCAGCTATAACAAACTCCCCGCCGCGATCACCGGAAAACGCATGCTCTTCAGCACTGATGTACCTGCGGAAGCTGCGAAAATGCTGGTGAAATTCCAGCCGCAGGGACCCAAGGACGGGAAATTCATCACATCATACGCAACGATAAGCGATTTCGCCGTCATTGACGACGGCCCATCAAAGGAGGCGCTCATGCTTATCGCAAAACCACTCACCCAAAGCGACGCGGTCAAGCGCTGGCCGAACACACCGCTCCGCGGACTCGGCATTATCTCAGTTGCATCGGTCGGCAATAATATGCAGAACCCCGGAGAGTTCATTACGGAAGAGACATTCAGGAAGTTCTCGCAGTGGGGTGTGAACTCTGTCCGTGTCGAAGTCAGATTCGAGACGGGAGGCATATGGGATGTGAAACGCGGAGAAAAGACACCGCCGATACCTCTTGACGACCTCATGGCCCCATATAAAAAGAAGCTTGATGCACTCTGCATCGTACTTCATCTTGCAGAAAAGTACGGCATATCGGTCATTATACAATGTGAACCGGTGGGGAGACGTATCGATGTCATGTATCAGGAGGGGGATGCCGGCGGCTGGGAGAATGAACTGAAAAAACTTTGGAAGTATGTCGCTGCGGAATTCGGAAAACACCCGAACATAATCGGCTATGATCTTCTGAACGAACCCAATGGAAAAGAAGAAATGGGCCGTTGGCGCTACGGTACGCTTCCTGAACTATGCAAAGCGATACGTGCACTGGATAAGAACACGTATTTTATCGTTGAGCCGGGCCCGTGGGGTCTGCCGTGGGGGCTTGAGAATTTCGAACCGATCGATGACCCCAAAACGGTGTACTCGTTCCATCATTATATGCCGCACAGCTACACGCATCAGGGTTTATACGGGTACAAGGGCACGAATTTCGAGAACAAACCGTATCCGGGCATGCTGAGCAGATTCGGAGATACCCCGAACATACCGTGGGATAAGGATGAACTTGAAAAAAGCATACAAGCCGCCGTTGATTTCAAAAATAAGCATCATGCGCCTATCTATGTCGGAGAATTCAGCGTGCTTCGCTGGGCGCCGGGCGGTGCACAATGGCTTAAGGATTCCATCGATCTTTTTGAAAAGCACGGCATGAGCTGGAGCTTTCACGGATACGGCTCCTGGAACGGCTGGAACCCGACATTCGACGCCGCAGATGAGCAGAACTCGGAAACCGACGGCGGAAAAATGACGGACAGGCTGCAGGTGCTGCTCGCCGGTTGGAAAAAAAACATGAAATAGAAGACCCTAAGGCAGGATGGACATCGCACACTATAACAGATCGAAAAAGGAGCTATACATGTCGACAAAGAAAAAAATACGGCTGCTGTTCAATCTTGCGGAGCACTTCTATACTGATCCGCTTTATACCGGCTTTTTTCAGCGGCTTGCAAAACATGCGGATATCCGTAAACGTTCATGGAGGACGGTAGAGGAGATCACCGGCGATCTGGCATGGGCTCAGGCAGTGATCATGTGGTGGTACCCGACATTCACCGATGAAGTGCTCAGCGCGGCCAAAGACCTGCGATTCGTCGGGCATATCAATAACCTCCGGCCGATGGCTGAAGCAGAGCTGCGCCGGGGTCTCTCGGTATCAGAAGCCCGTCGGGGATTCTCGCCGGCGGTGGCGGAGATGGCGCTCACCCTCATGCTTGCCGGTCTTCGCCAGACAAGCCGGCACCACATCGCAATGCGCCAGGGAGCTGAAAGCTGGTGTCAATATCCGCATGAGCGTCAACTCGCGGGGCGATCCGTCGGCATTGTAGGCTTCGGCGGCATCGGGCAGCGCCTTTCGGAATTGCTTGCGCCATATCAGTGCACTGTCCGCACATACGATCCGTTCCTGCCGCGACCGGTAGCCGCAAAATTCGGCGCCCGTATGGTGCCGCTCATGGAGCTGATAAAAAATTCCGAGGTCGTTGTGCTTTGTGCCGCCAACTCAAGGGAAGCTGCACACCTGATGGGGCCGAAGCAGATAGCCGCACTGCAGGAGAATGCCGTGCTCGTCAATGTCGGACGATCGATGCTTATCGATATGCCCGCACTTGCCGAGCGCCTGAAACGCGGTGATCTTATCGCCATGCTCGATGTATTCGATAAAGAGCCGCTGGAAGATGATTCGATCTTCCGCACATTGCCGAATACCTATTTGACCCCGCATCGCGCCGGCGGTATTCCCGAATCGTACCTTAGAATTCTCACTATGCTTGCGGATGATTTTGACGCCTGGAGGACAGGGAAAAAGCGAAAGTATGCCCTGACTGAAAAAGACCTGACATCAATAGCGGGCTGAGACCCCTTTATTTCACCGTCATACTGCCCGCGACTGTCCAGAGCGTCTGATATGCCCGGTCGGTTATCGTCGCCGGCGATTCTACGAAGATAAATATAGTTCGGCTCGGCGTGCTCGCATCGATGAACTGCGCCCGGTACGGCAGCGACACCGAACGAGTCGTAATGACATCATAGGACTGCGCCACACCGCGATACCATCGCCCATGGCCCTCGACGGCATTGGTACGCTCCTCGCGAATCACCATTTCCGATATCTGAACACCCGCGATCCGTTCGGTCTGACGGGTGTTGCGCCATGTCGAGCGGGCACGCGCAAGATCGATAAGGGCGGTCTTTTTCCGGGAATCCCATACGGCGATGACGATGGTCTCATCTGCCTGGCTCCGTAAGGTAATGGTGTGCGTGCCGGAGCGTTCTGCATCAATGGCATCGCCGCGCACGGTGAATCGCGCCGGGTATGAGAACGATATGCCCGCACTGTCGAACATGCGCATCTCATTGGCGGCATAGAGCGAGCAGACAACGGCAAGCATCAGGATGTATTTCATGGCATTTCCTCCGGCTCAGATGGAATGACCGTTCTATTATCGGCATACATAATAGACAAATTATCAAAGAAATCACGTAAGGAAAATAGAACCACTGAGAGCACTGAGAAAAGGCTGAAAGACAACTCATCATGATCAAATTGGGACTACTTGCCTAATTATAAACCGAGCCTGTATTCTCATGATCCCTCTGTGCGCTCTGTGGTTTTCCCCCTATTTCGTCTGCGATCATAGCTGAATTGAGATATGGACAAAGCCGACACGACATCTATTTTCGTTCTTTAGGGATTTTACAGAATGCCGAAAATAGAAAGGACAACTGCGGAGGAAGTCATGTTCCAGGACACTACGTTCCATAAGACGATGGGCATCGTTTCGAAACTCCTAAACACCTACGCCGTACGGAGCGAAGTGCTCGCCGACAATATCGCGAACGTTTCCACGCCGAATTTCAAGCGGAGCGAAGTCACTTTTGAACATCAGTTGAATCGCGCGCTTGCAAGCCAGCATCCCCAGGGGATACAGGCCAAAACGACCAGCCAGAAACATATCCCGTTCGATATACCCCTCGATCCTGATGCCGTCCAGCCGAACATCGTCCTCGATTATGACACGAGCTACCGCAACGACAAGAACAATGTTGACATCGACCGCGAAATGTCCGAACACGCGAAGAACACGATGAACTATCAGATGTTCTCTCAGATAATGGGCAATCAATACCGACAGCTCCGCCGCATGATCGGCGTGATGTAAGGAAGGCAGCCATGGGCATATACTCCATCCTGAACACATCGGCGACGGGCCTGGGCGCACAGCGCCTGCGCCTTGACGTCATCGCCGACAATATCGCCAATGCGACGACGACACGCACCACCGAGGGCGGCGCATTCCACAAGAGCCGCGTAATACTGAAAGCACGCGATGCCGACATGAAGTTCAAGACCGATTTCCTCCCCGAGGCGCTCGAACCGGGCGTGGGGAGCGGTGTGCGCGTGTTCTCCGTCGATAAGGACATGGAAACGCCCACGCGCTTCGTCTATGATCCGTCGCATCCGGACGCGATAAAGTACGGCGAGAAAGCCGGTTATGTGGAAATGCCCAATGTGAACGTGGTCACCGAAATGGTGGACATGATAGAGGCCTCGCGGGCATACGAGGCGAATTCGACCGTCATTCAATCAGCGAAGGCGATGTTCAATCGCGCGCTCGATATCATACGATAATAGGACACGGGGGAGATCATGGAAGGCATAGGTTACATCGTACCGATGAAAGCATCGAATCCGAAGCATTTCGGGTTCGCGATCGCACCGCGCAAGGACGAGGCTGACCTCGTAAACTCGTTCTCCGGCATGCTCAAAGGCGCCATCGATCAGGTGAACGGCAAGCAGGTTGCCGCTGATCATCTCGTCGTGCAGGCAGGCACAAAACCGGACACTGTCGATGTTCATGAAGTAATGAACGCGATCTCGGAAGCTGAGCTTGCAATGAACATGACGAAAGCCGTGGTCGACCGTGTCGTGCGGGCCTATCAGGAACTTTCGAACATGCGGTAATTGCCGCATGACTGAACAGACATTCTACTACGCGTCATCCATCGGTTTTACCGCCGTCGGTCTCGCGATAGTCATTACGCTCTTCTTCATCACCGCGCCGTACGGCAGGCATCTTACGAAGAACTTCGGTCTCTCCGTGGATAATCGCCTTGCATGGCTCATGATGGAAGCACCGGGCTCGCTCCTCTTCACGTTCTTTTTCTTCTGGGGCAACACCCGCATCGATATCGTGCCGATAGTGTTCTTCATCATCTGGCAATCCCACTATTTCTACCGCGGGCTCATCTATCCGTTCACGTTAAAGCCACGCCCGATGCCGCTTGCGGTGGCGTTCATGGGTCTCTTCTTCAATGTAATAAACACCTATCTGCAGGGCCGCTGGTTCTCCGCCATCGGTCCGGTATATCCGCTTTCATGGTTCACCGACCCGCGTTTCATCACGGGTGCTGCCCTCTTCGTCGGCGGATTCGCTGTCAACAAATGGGCGGATGCAGTACTCCGAAAATTGAAGAACAGGAACAAGGGTTATCAAATACCGCGGGGCGGGCTCTACGAATACATATCATCGCCGAACTATTTCGGGGAAACGATAGAATGGATAGGCTGGGCCGTCATGACATGGTCTATCCCGGGCGCGGTATTCGCATTCTGGACGGCGGCGAACCTCATACCGCGGGCATGGTCGCATCATCAATGGTATAAAAAGACATTCCCGTCCTATCCGAAATCTCGAAAAGCGATTATACCCTTTCTTTTCTGACCCCCCCGCAGCACATGGCGGGATAGTGCTATTTCGTGACCGAAAAATCAAGGACGCTCCTCGGCGCGCGGTATATCTTACCGGTATACTGTAACGGAGGACGATATGGTAGCCATGGAAACACAGACTCTCGCAGCATGGAAGAACGGCTGGGATGATACCCGGGCACACTACCTCAAATGGTGGTCGCATACGGGACATGTCGTCGTCGCGTACGGCAAGGCGCTCTACCAAAAGCCTCCGCATGAGGGTGTGGCACGCATGGCGAAAGCATCATCGCTCGAGCAGCAGTGGCTTGACCCCGTCTGGCGCGCCGCATACGAGGAATCCATTGTTGCCGCCGCGGACTATCCGTTCGATAATCTGCCCATCGCGCATACGAGCATAGGCCCCGGCTCGCTCGCGCTCTATCTCGGATCCGAGGCTGCACTGCAGGACCATACCGTATGGTATGACCCGTGCATCACGGATCCCGAACATCACCCCGCCCTCCGATTCGATCCGAACAACCGTTATTGGAAGATACATGAAGCGATAATCCGAGAGAACCTGAAACGGAGCTGCGGCCGTTACTTCATCGCCTGCCCTGACATCATCGAGAATATCGACGTTCTCGCTTCGCTCCGTGACGCACAGACGCTCCTCATGGACATGGTGGACCGTCCTTCGTGGATCAAAGAGCGTGTCGCCGAGATCAACGAAGCGTATTTTGAAACGTACGATCGCGTGTATGATATGATCAAACTTCCCGACGGCAGCTCGGTCTACGGCCACTTCCATCTCTGGGGGCCGGGAAAGACCATAAAAGTGCAGTGCGATGCCTCGGCCATGTTCTCGCCCGACATGTTCAATGAGTTCGTTACCCCGCAATTGACCGAGCAGTGCGAGTGGTGCGACCATTCACTCTATCATCTCGACGGACCGGATGCGATATGCCATCTCGACAATCTCCTTGCGATAAAGCCTCTCGATGCGATACAGTGGATACCCGGTGCGGGCAAGCCCGACGCGGGGCAGACACTGTGGTATCCGATGTATGAAAAGATACTCGGTGCAGGCAAGTCGCTGCAGATCGCCGTACAGATCAAGGACCTGAAGCGTACTGTGGATGCGATCGGTTCGACCGGCGTCTTCTGGCAGGTGTTCGGTGTGGAGACGGAAGAGGATATTGGAACTGTTCGTACTTTACTCAGCAGATAAAAGAACAGTATACAGCGTACATTCGGTTGACAATGGGATTGGTGTGGAGTATGCTGTTTCTCGCGGCAGGTGCTATCGAGCGTTGCATTCCCTGCTGACACAAGCGATCATTTCCAGGAGAGTCCCATGTCCATTTTCAGGTGTCTATCCATAGTGCTCGTGCTGTCACTCGCGACATTGTTCGGCGAGGATGTTCTATGGAGAGATGATCCCTTACTCTATAACGATATCGCCTCTTTCCGTTCCCTGTGGAGCGGAAGCGACTATTGCTATTCGAAAAGGCTGATACGGGTCGGCGGTGACAGTAAAAGAGAGATCACTATCGAGGTCCCGGCTTCGCTTCCAGCGGACTCACGCATCAACAAGATAAAGGCGGTCTTGCCCATCGAGCGATTGAAGGGGCGCACAGTGCTGGTGAGCGCTTCGATACAGGCGATGAACGTTTCTGAAAAGCCCAGACCATATAACGGCATAAAGCTCATGCTCGAGATCGATCGTGCCGGCGGTGTTGACAACCCGGCGGCCGCTATCGATACCGGGACATTCGACCGCAAGACGATCTCTTTCGTTACGGTCATCCCCGAGCATGCAGCGTCAGCTCGCCTCGTCATCGGCCTTGAAGGCGTTACCGGTGAAGTACGTTTCGATACGATCACCATTGCTGGTGCGGGTGAAGAAAGCACGGATGATGCATCCGTCGTTTTTCGAGACGACGGCGAGGATAGCACGAGGACTTCCGGCACGTGGTCCGGCGGCATTATCACGCGGGCTCCGAGTGTGAACGGCAATGCAATAGCGATATCACTACTGCCGTCGGTGCCCGCGGAGGCGCGCGTCAATAAACCGTCAGCCATGCTTCCCCTTGAACGGCTGCGCGGACATAAAGTGCTTGTTGCGGCGAAGGTCCGAGGCGAAAGTATTTCTGAAAAGCCGAGACCCTATAATGGCGCAAAGCTGATGTTCGTCGTGGAAAGATCCGCCGGTGTATTCGACTATCCATCCGCGTCGATCCCCGCGGGGACGTTCGGATGGAGCGATGTTACGTTCGTCACCGTCATTCCCGAGAATGCGGTCTCGGTGAAGTTCATCATCGGCCTTGAATCCGTATACGGCACTGTTCTCTATGATGACATTACCGTCCGCCTGCTTGACACGGCGCCGGGCAGCACGCAAACGCGCGACGCACATGCGCCGATATTCAAGGGCCATGCGCTTCCGATGCTTCGCGGCGGCATGGTCGGTCCGATAACGAAAGACGAGGACTTTGCCTTCATCGCCACTGATCTCAACGCAAATGTAATTCGCTGGGAAATGGGCGGCACACGTTTCCACGATATCGGCCTTTCGCTGACGAACTATGACGCTGTGCTCAGGGACGAGGTAGTACTGCTGGATGCGGCACTCGCGCAGTGCAGGAAACACGGGCTTTATTGCGTCATCGACCTGCACTCCCTGTCGCGCAAGACATTCGAAAGCACTCGCAATCAGGAAAAATTCATCGCCGTGTGGAAGGGTCTTGCCGCGAGGTACCGGACAAATGAAGTTGTCTGGGGGTACGATATCGCGAACGAACCTGATGAACGTGAATGGAAGACCGGCACGCTCTTCTGGAACGATCTTGCGGAAAAAACGGCAAAGGCGATACGCGAGATCGATCCCGTGAAACCCATCATTGTCGAACCGCCGCAGATGGGCGATCCGGCAGCGCTTAAAAATTTCCGTCCGCTGGATGCTGCGAACATCATCTACAGTGTCCACATGTATGAGCCGCTTGCGTTCACCCATCAAACAGTGAGCGCGGAGAACCAGAAATCATTCGTATATCCTGGCATCATCAACGGGGTTGCCTATAACAGGGAAAAGCTCGAACAATATCTTGACGTTGTCAAAAAGTTCCAGCAGACCTATCGGGTACACGTCTATATCGGGGAATTCAGCGCGATACGCTGGGCGCCGGATAACAGCGCATACCGCTACCTGAAGGATTGCATTGAGATATTCGAGAAGAACGACTGGGATTGGACATATCACGCGTTCCGCGGCGAGTGGAACGGATGGAGCATTGAGCTCGGAGAGACCAAGGGTGATTATCGTCCATTGGTGAACGACCGTGAGAAACTGATACGCTCGTATCTTGCAAAGAACAGGAAACCGGGTTGGTATCAGGACAAAGAATGAGACTTCCCATTATCTTGACGTACTCACGCTGAACACGCGCACCCCTCCCGCGGTCTGACGATGTGCATGTGCCGGCTCCGTGTAGAACGCACTTGCAAAAATCGCATCGTCGATTACTATAACCGCATCACTCCCGGAGGCGATGTATGACCATCGGCATCGGCATAACCGGCGCATCGGGTTCGCTCTATGCGCGGCGCCTTATCAGCATTCTCAAGGACGTACCGTCCACGACCATTCGCTGCATGTTCAGTGATACTGGGAAGCGGGTATTCGAATTCGAGACCGATACGCCGTATGAATCGATAGCAGAAAAGAACGTGCGCATCGATGATAATAGCGACCTTTCCACGCCGTATGTATCCGGCTCAAGCGTGCTCGATGCCATGGTCATTGTCCCCTGCTCGATGAACACGCTCGCCCGCATCGCATCGGGAATATCGGGTACGCTCATGACGCGCGCCGCCGATGTCGTGCTCAAGGAACGCCGGCGGCTGATACTTGCCGTGCGTGAATCGCCCTACTCGCTTACGCATATCAGGAACATGGAAGCGATAACGCTCGCCGGCGGGATAATACTCCCCGCGTCGCCGGGTTACTATCTCAAACCGGACACGATAGAAGAATTGGCCGACACCGTCGTATACCGCATCATCGATCAGCTTGGCATCACTATCCCGCATCCGCGATACGGAGAGATGTGATCACTTCTTTCGCTGATACTCTTCAAGGATCAGTACCGCTGCGAGCATATCGACATTCCCTTTCTTCTTCCGCGACCGTTTGCCGGCGAGTATTCGCTCCGCTTCGACCGAGGTTAAACGTTCATCGATGAACTCCGTCGTAATAGCGCCTTCACGTGCGATGATCGCGGCAAGCGAGCGTATCGACCGGCAAAGATCATTATCCGTGCCGTCAGCATGGATAGGAAGCCCGAACACGACGTGCGATACATTCTCTTTCGTTATGACGGCAAGAAGGCGCTCTATCGCCTCTGATTTTGACGCATAGGTAATTACTTCAAAGGGATACGCAAGCCCCGCTTCGGGGTGCATGAGCGCAGTGCCGATACGCTTCGTCCCGTAATCGACGCCGAGTATCAATCTATTTCCGCGCGCGTACCGCTTTGTCTTTGGCAAGCACTTTCGTGCGCATGGCGCTGCGATAGTCGGAAAGCCTTTTCGCGAGCGCGCTATTTGACGTCGCGAGCACCGACACCGCGAACAGCGCAGCGTTCTTCGCGCCGGCCGATCCGATGGCCATGGATGCTACCGGTATACCGGCGGGCATCTGCACAATCGCGTAGAGGGAATCGACGCCCTTAAGCGGGTCGGCGGCAAGCGGAACGCCGATCACCGGCAATGTTGTGAACGAGGCGATAACACCCGGGAGATGGGCGGCAAGACCGGCAAAGCCGACTATCACTTTCACGCCGTTCTTTTCCGCGGCAATGACAGCTTCTTTCACTTCATCGGGCGTGCGATGCGCGCTCAACACGCGCGTTTCGAACGCAACGCCGAATTCCTTCAGTATAGTCTCGCATTCCTCGACGACAGGGAGATCTGAATCGCTTCCCATCACAAGAAGGACATCGATGGCGCTCACTTTTTCGGATCCTTAAGCTCATGCACGCCGTCCGCGGGGCGCACCACATAGACGTCGGCATCAAGACGCGTACGTTCTTTATAATTAGTATACACATGTTCAATATACTGTTCGACGCGGTCTTTGGGCACGAGCGCAACGATGCATCCGCCGAAACCGGCACCCGTCATTCGGGCGCCGAGCACGCCGGCAACACCCGTGCTCAATTCGACAAGTATATCGAGCTCACGGCAGCTCACCTCATAGAGATCGCGAAGCCCCTCATGTGACTTGCTCATGCATTCGCCGAATTTTTTTATATCCTTCTTCTTGAGCGCATTCACCGAGGTGAGCACGCGGTCATTCTCTTCTATCACGAAACGCGCACGTTTTTCTTCATTCCCGTTAAGAAGACGTTTTACAAGCCCGAGATCGCCCACCCCGAGCTCGGCGAGCGCCTTTAAGCTCTTCTTCTTCTCGCGGAGCTTCTCGAGCGCCCGTTCGCACTCGGCGCGGCGCGCATTGTACTGCGAATCGACGAGCCCGCGCTTCTTATTGCTGTTGACGATAACGATGTGATGCGACACAAGATTGAGCGGCACGTGGGCGAACTTCATCGTGTTCGTGTTAAGCAGGATCGCATGACCGGCCTTGCCGTTCGCGCAGGCGAATTGGTCCATGATGCCGCATTTTACGCCGACGAATTCGTTCTCCGCACGCTGACCGAGGAGCGCAAGCTTCACGAGATCGGGCTTTTTTCCGGCCAATCGGGCGAAGGCGAAACCGGTACCGACCTCGAGCGATGCTGACGACGAAAGCCCGCTGCCGTTGGGGAGATCGCCATAGACATACACGTCCATCCCCTTGATATTAACCTTCTCTTTTTTGAGCTCGGCAAGCACGCCCTTCGGATACTTTATCCAGTCGTCATCCGGCTGCTTCTCTATCTTATCGAGCGATATGGTCTTCTTCATATCGAAATTGTATGAACAGAAATTGACCTTTTTATCCGGACGCGTGCGGACGGCGATATAGGTGCCGAGATCGAGCGCCATGGGGAATACATGCCCGCCGTTGTAATCGATATGCTCGCCGATGAGATTCACGCGGCCCGGCGAAAAGAACACGGATACTTCGCCCTTATGCCCGTAGACCTCGCGGAATTTGGCGATCACTTTATCGCGCATTGTAGCCATCGCTCTCTCCCCGTGAAGCGTTATTTACCTGCCATGGAGCCGGTACATACCACGGAATGTGAAAAAAAGCAAGCGCGGCGAGCTACTTCGATACCCCCCAATCCTCGCTGAAATACCCCGATGCCGCAATTATATCATTCGTGAGGGATGCTTCATCGATCCGGAGAACCGCCCAATCACCGAGCTTGGCGAACTGCAGGGCATTGCTCCCCCGCCAGTCCCTCTCCGCGATGGTATGCCCGGTGTTTATCACGATATACTTCTTCGGATTGAGCGGGTTGGGATATATCATCACCGGCATATGATCGGCCGCCGGGAAGCGGTTTGTACCGATGATGATAGAATCCTTCGTCCATTGCACGGGAAGCTTGCCGAGCACGCGCGCAAGGAGGGCATTGCCCGTCCTGTCGCCGAATATGATGAGATTATGGGATGTGATATCATCGGCGGTGATGTCGGTGTCGTTCTTGATACGCACATCGCCGCGCAGCCATTTCGCGTACATGAATACGAAGCGGTCGAGCATGACGAGCGCCTTCTTTTCCACCTCGGTGTTCGATGCCTTCCCGGTAGGGCGCACGCAGATGAACGATTCCATGAACGCATCATCGATAGGTCCCGCGAGGCCGTGTATCTTCCTGAGCGCTCCGTTCGTCGAAACGAGCGGTGCAGCGGCAACAGACCATCCCTTTGCTGACTTCACGAACGCCGCATTCGTCATTCCGGCAGAGAGCTTCGTCGGCAGACGCAGTACGCTGCCATTGATGGAAACGACGGATGGCGGCGGCATGACAAGCGTAAAATACGAAACATTGCTGATCGAGATATCGACACGTTTCCCCGCGTCTTTTTTTACGGCATCGATCTCCGCACGCTCATAATGCCGCTCAAGCGCATCGAGACGCACCCAGAAGCAGCTGTTGTACCGCGTCGAATAACAGAGGAATCGCACGCGATCGGGCGATACGCGGGGCTTTGCGAGCGCCGCATCGATGAAGGCATCAGATGCAAGCCTGCTCTCCGGATGCCATTTATGCCCCGTCTTCGGTCCGATGAGAAAGATGAACGGCAGTTCCGTCGTCGTGAAATTAAGGCCTTCCGGCGTAAAATGAAAACCCTCGCGCTCCAGCTGATCGCGTATGTTAAGCGATGACTGCAGCTGCTTATCGTCCTCGCCGCCGTACGCCACCGTCGGAAGATTGACACAGTTCAATGCTATCGGCTCCGTATCGAGCATGGGGAGCACTTTCAGTTCAGTCTCGGTAAAGTTTGTCACCTTCGCGAAGCGTATCGTTTCGGTGAACCCCGCTCCCGCTTCGAGCGCGGCCCATTGTGATGGATAATGGAGTCCCAGATGCCACGCCCCCGCCCCGCCCATGGAAAACCCGCGGAGTACCAGGCGGCTTTCATCTATTCGATAACGCTTCATTACCGATGCCATC